>DASPOR010000117.1 GCA_035625915.1 Alphaproteobacteria bacterium
CGAGCTTCGACGTTACACCGTTCCAACCACTTGCGAACTCGAGGACCGCGCGAGCCGTGAGGTCGCGATTTATCGCGTTAACGCCTCGGAATGACCGGTCACCCCGTCGCCCGTCGCTCGCCGAGGATGCCGAGCCAACCCGATGCAGCAATGCCCCAGGCACTATTGGCGATGAGGGGAATGAGCGCTGCCGTGAAACCCCAATCGAGTCCGAATACACCAGCACCAAGCGAAAACGGATAGATCACGAACCATACGCCGGCCGAAGGCCCAAGGCCGAATACGAGGCCGCGGAGCCACCAAGGTGCGCCCCACGGGATAAGGAAAAGGAAACCCCAGAGCCCGCCCCACGTGATCGCCTGATAGAGCCATTCTTTCGAAATGTCGGGATGATCCATCAAACCCATGACGCCGAGCAACACCAGTGCGCCGCGATTGACCAAGCCGCCGATGGCGCCGGCGGAAAAGGCGAGGGCAGCGGAGCGCAGCAATTCTCTCATCGCAAACGACCCATCCGGTTAAATCGGCGCAAAAGCGCGCCCGAAACAGTGGCACTCAAGTTCGATCGCCCGGATTTGGCAAGCCTTCTAAGTGCTAATTAACGAATTCGCTCTAAATAAGTAATTACTTAACAATGGTCGCGCGACTGGATCATTTCGGATCGCCGGATTATTCTCCCGCCCGTCGGGAAGCTTCGATGGACTTGCAATAAGATCAAGGTGACAGGAGTACAGGATGTTTGCTGGGTCGGCACTTTTCGCGATTGCCCTCCTCATCCTTGCGATCGTGGTGTTGTTTATGGGGGTCGTGACGGTACCCCAAGGGCGCGAATACACGGTCGAGCGCTTCGGCCGTTATACCCGCACGCTCCGTCCCGGCCTGAGCCTTCTCATGCCGTTCATCGATCGTATCGGCGCGCGGATGAACATGATGGAAGCCGTGCTCGACGTGCCCTCGCAGGAAGTGATCACGAAAGATAACGCCGTCGTCACGGTAAATGGCATCGTGTTCTTCCAAGTGCTCGACGCGGCGAAGGCCGCCTATGAAGTGAACCGGCTCGAGGTGGCGATTCTCAACCTCACCATGACCAACGTCCGCACGGTGATGGGATCGATGGACCTCGACGAGCTCCTGTCCCAACGCGACCGGATCAACGCGCAACTTCTGACCGTTGTCGACGACGCGACGACGCCGTGGGGCATAAAAGTGACCCGCGTCGAGATCAAGGACATCACACCACCCAAGGACCTCGTGGAGTCGATGGGTCGCCAGATGAAGGCGGAGCGCGACAAGCGTGCCGCGGTCCTCGAGGCGGAGGGTCTGCGCCAGTCCGCCATCCTCAAGGCGGAAGGGGCCAAGCAAGCCGCGATTCTCCAGGCCGAGGGTCGCCGTGAGGCTGCCTTTCGAGACGCCGAAGCGCGCGAGCGCGCCGCGCAAGCCGAGGCCAAGGCGACCTCGCTTGTTTCGTCCGCGATCGCGGAAGGAAACGTACAGGCGATCAACTATTTCGTGGCGCAGAAATATGTCGATGCGCTCGCCCAGTTCGCCCAGTCGCCCAACCAGAAGACGTTCTTCCTGCCGCTCGAGGTCACGAGCCTGGCCGGGCTCGTGGCCGGCATCGATGCGCTCATCCGCGACGCAAGTGCTAAGCGCGGGGGCACCTGATGAATTCCTTCGCCAGCATCCAGTTCTGGCATTGGTGGGTGCTCGGGGCCCTGCTGCTTGCGCTCGAGGCGATGGCGCCGGGTGCAATATTCCTTTGGCCCGGCATCTCTGCGGGGATCGTCGGCCTGCTTCTTCTCGCCTTCGGCGATATTTCGATCGAGGCGCAGATTGTCGTTTTTGCGATCCTGTCGCTTGTCACCGTTGTGGGCTGGCGCGCTTATCTGCGCTGGCGGCCGGTCGGTACGGACGACCCGCGCCTCAATCGTCGTGGTGAGCAGTATGTCGGCCGCGAGTTCACCCTAGCCGAGCCAATCGTGAACGGCAGGGGTCGCGTGCGGATCGACGACACGCAGTGGCGCGTCGAGGGGCCAAATAGTGACGCAGGTACCACGGTGCGCGTCACGGCCGTGAATGGCGCCATCCTCATCGTCAAGCCGAATTGATGCCAGCGGACGACTCGGTTCGCCCGCCGGGCGGTAAGGCACCGTGATCGATCACGTCTCCATCACCGTGCGCGATCTCGGCACGGCGCAGAAATTCTACGACTCGGTAATGGCTGCCCTCGATTTTCCCTGCGTCTACCGGACCGACCGCGCGATCGGCTATGGCGTGCGCGATCGCCCGGCAAGCAAGGATCCCTACATTTCGATCTTCCAGAGCGACCGCGTCGTCGCGGACCACCGGCACTGGGCATTTCGCGCCAAAAGCCGTTCCGCGGTCGACCGTTTTCACGCCGCGGCCCTTGCGGCCGGGGGTCACGACGATGGCGCGCCCGGGCTTCGCCAGGACTACCACGCCGACTACTACGCCGCATTTGTGCGCGACCCGGACGGCAACCGCATCGAAGCTGTCTGTCACATACCCGTGTAGTAGCGCGCGGCGACCCGCTTGACGCAAAGCGGGGCGCAGGCGTTGATAGCAAGACAACCGACGGAGGGACGCGGGATGCCCTACGGCTCACTCCGGGATTTCATGGCGCGGCTGGAGCGGGACGGCCGGCTCGTGCGGGTCAGTGCACCCGTTTCGCCCATCCTCGAGATGACCGAAATTCAAACTCGGCTCCTCGCCGAGGCGGGGCCGGCAGTCCTGTTCGAGAACGTGGCGACGGCCGAGGGCAGGCGGTTCGAGATGCCGGTGCTCGTCAACCTCTTCGGAACGACCGAGCGTGTCGCTTGGGGCATGGATCGTGCGCCGGGCGATCTACGGCGCCTGGGCGAAACACTCGCCTTCCTGCGCCAACCGGAGCCGCCAGGCGGCTGGCGCGAGGCATTCGACATGTTGCCGCTTCTCAGAACGGTGATGGCGATGAAGCCACGGACCGTTTCGCGAGCGCCCTGCCAGGACGTCGTTCTGCAAGGCGACGAGATCGACCTTCATCGCCTGCCCGTCCAAACCTGCTGGCCGGGCGAGCCGGCACCGCTTATCACGTGGCCGATTGTCGTCACGAAAGGCCCCGGCCAGTCTCGCGAAGACGATTACAACCTCGGCATCTATCGCATGCAGCTCACCGGTCGAAAAACGACCTTCATGCGATGGCTCAAGCATCGCGGCGGCGCCCAGCATCATGCGCGTTGGAAGGCTGCCGAGGAAACCGGGGGTAGAGCGGTACCGTTGCCCGCGGCTGCGGTCATCGGTGCGGATCCGGGCACGATCCTCGCCGCCGTGACGCCCGTGCCCGATACCATGAGCGAATACCAGTTCGCCGGCCTCCTGCGCGGCCAAAAGGTCGAGCTCGTCGACTGCAAGACCGTTCCCCTGAAGGTGCCGGCACAGGCGGAGATCGTCCTTGAAGGGCACGTCTCGCTCGACCGCTACGGCGATGAAGGGCCCTATGGCGATCACACAGGCTATTACAACGCGATAGAGCGCTTTCCCGTCTTCACCGTGAGCGCAATCACGATGCGTTCCGACGCGATCTATCTGTCTACCTTCACCGGTCGCCCGCCCGACGAGCCGTCCGTGCTCGGCGAAGCGTTGAACGAGGTGTTCATTCCTCTCCTCCAACAGCAATTTCCGGAGATCGTCGATTTTTGGTTGCCCCCCGAGGGCTGCTCGTATCGCATTGCCGTGGTCGCGATCAGGAAGGCGTATCCAGGGCATGCGAAGCGGGTCATGATGGGCGTGTGGTCTTATCTGCGCCAGTTCATGTATACAAAGTGGGTCATCGTCGTGGACGACGACATCGACGCGCGGAACTGGAAAGACGTAATGTGGGCGGTGTCGACGCGAATGGACCCCGCGCGCGATATCACCCTCGTCGAAAACACGCCGATCGATTATCTCGATTTCGCTTCGCCGGAGTCTGGGCTCGGCTCCAAGATTGGCCTAGATGCCACGAATAAATGGTCGCCGGAGACGACGCGCACTTGGGGTGACAAGATTCGCATGTCGGACGACATCGTGGAGACCGTGACCCGCAAATGGCCCTCCCTCGGCCTGCCGGGCAGCGGCAAGCCGATTTGGAGGTGACCGCCGGTGGAAGCGGTTCTTGAGTACCGCAACGTCATCGGTTACGTGCTTCTCGTGGCGTTGGCGGCTTTGATCGTCCTCCGCCTCCGGGCGGGGCGCGGTCGGCGAATGAATACCGGCCTGAGGCGACGTGTGGCGGCGGAGCGCTTGGCGGAACGCCGCAGTGCTCAGGAGACGGACCGTGGCGCGGCATTGCCCGAATTACCCGGCAAACGGATGAGCTTCGGCGAAGCACGGCTTCAGTTCTATGTCATGGTCATGGCCGCCCTCGCCATGATGATCGTATGGCTGGTCCACCAAATGGCTTGAAGGTCCGACTGGCCTTATACGCCCCCTATTCAGTATAAACGGCCGCGTTCCCGTGACCTCTTATTCCGGCGGAGTATTCCATGGTGCACGACGACGAAGCCCTCGATCTACTCAGTGCGCTGCTCGCCCAGGCAAAGAAATCGGGTGCCGACGCGGCGGACGGCCTCCTTGTTCGAAGCGCGTCATTGAGTCACACCCAACGGCTCGGCAAGGTCGAGAAGCTCGAACGGTCGGAAAGCCGGGACCTTGGCCTGCGCGTTTTCATCGGCGCGCGCCAGGCCGTGGTTTCGACGACCGATCACGACGCCAAGTCGCTCGACGCGCTCGTGGAACGCGCCATCGCGATGGCCCGCGTGGTCCCGGAGGACCCCTTCTGCGGATTGGCGCCCGAAGCGATGATTGCGCGGAACATCCCCGTCCTCGACATCTGCGACGTAGTCGAGCCGTCGCCCGAAACGCTCATCGAGCGCGCACGCGAATGCGAGGCGGCGGCACGGGCCGTCCCGGGTGTTACCAATTCCGAAGGGGCCGACGCGGGATGGTCTACCGTGAGCGTGGCCCTCGCCGCCTCGAACGGCTTTGCCGGCCACTATCGCACATCCGAGCATTCGGTCGGCGCCGCCGTGCTCGCGGGCCAGGGCACTGGAATGGAACGCGATTACGATGCGTCTTCCTCCGTTTATGGGAGCGACCTCGAAGCGGCGGCGGCCGTCGGCACGCGTGCCGGGGAGAAAGCCGTGCGGCGATTAAATCCGCGCAAGATAAAGACGACGAAGGCGCCGGTCGTCTTCGATCCGCGCGTTTCCAACAGGATCCTCGGCCACCTCGCGGCCGCGATAGATGGTAGTGCCATCGCCCGCGGCACCAGCTTCCTCTTGGACAAGATGGGCAAGCGCATCCTGCCTTCCGGCATGAACGTGATCGACGATCCGCTACGCCCGCGCGGATTCCGCTCGAAGCCGTTCGATGGCGAGGGCATTGCGACGAAGCGCCGTGCCGTCGTCGAAGACGGTGTGTTGACGACATGGTTTCTCGACCTGCGTTCTGCACGCCAGCTCGGCCTGACCACGACCGGCCATGCCGCTCGCGGCACCTCTTCGCCGCCGGTGCCGGCACCGACCAATCTTTATCTCGAGCCGGGAAAAATCTCCGCGACGGGGCTCATCAAGGAAACGGGCAGCGGCCTCTACGTGACCGAGCTGATCGGCTTCGGCGTCAACGGAGTCACCGGCGACTACAGTCGAGGGGCTGCAGGCTATTGGATCGAGAACGGCGCGTTGGGCTATCCGGTGAGCGAGATCACCATTGCCTCGAATCTGAAGGAGATGCTTTTAAACCTCACGGCGGCGAGCGATCTCGTCTTCCGCTACGGCATGAACGCGCCGACATTGCGTATCTCGGAAATGACGATCGCGGGAGCTTGATCGCGTTATCCTTGGCTCGCACTGGCGGCATTGAACTCCAGCGGCGAAATCCTCACAATCGAAGGCCAAATATCAAGTGCTTTGCGAATGCCGTGCAGGGGGTCGCCGGCAAAAATCGAGTGTCCAATTTCAACGGGGGCCAGACATGGACATGACGCGACGACTTGGCGCTGAGTTCATAGGAACCGCATGGCTCGTTCTTGGAGGTTGTGGGAGTGCCGTGCTGGCAGCGGCATTTCCGAATGTCGGCATCGGGCTCCTGGGCGTCGCCTTCGCTTTCGGGCTGACGCTTTTAACGATGGCCTTCGCGATCGGCCACATATCCGGCTGCCACATCAATCCGGCCGTGACGGTAGGCCTTTGGGCCGGAGGACGTTTTCCGGCCCGGGAGATCATTCCCTATGTAATTGCCCAAGTGCTGGGTGGGATCGCAGGGGCTGCAATCCTCTACGCGATCGCGAGCGGCAAGACGGGCTTCGACGTATCCGCCGGATTCGCGGCGAACGGTTATGGCGATCATTCGCCGGGACATTACGCCTTGCCGGCATGCATCGTCTCGGAAGTCACGATGACCTTCGCATTCATTTTCGTGATCCTGGGTTCGGTCCATAAACGCGTGCCCCAGGGCTTCGCGCCGATTCCGATCGGCCTCTGTCTCACGCTCATCCATTTGATCAGCATTCCCGTCACCAATACCTCGGTCAATCCCGCACGCAGCACGGGGCCAGCCCTCTTCGTGGGCGGCTGGGCGCTCGATCAGCTTTGGCTGTTCTGGCTTGCCCCTATTGTGGGCGCGGTGCTTGGAGGACTCGTCTATCGCTGGATCGGCGGCATGTCCGGAGACTAACTTGGCAGAACCGGATTTGCGAAACTAGGCCGCGGTCACCAGCGCAAGGGGTCGCTCGGCAAGCGCCACCGATAATGGCAGCGAGGCGATCAGATCCCCGTCGGCGTGCACCCCCTCGCCGTCGGGTCCGTGAACCGTAAGCTTGGTCGCCGGAAGGATGACGACGTCGCGAAGCCGGTCCAGCCTGTCGGTTATGAGCGCCCAGGCATAGCGTACGAGGTTCCAGCGCCCCGGCCGCTCGAAGATCGCCACATGAAGTTGCGGGTCCTCGAGGCGCGCGCGTGCTGCGATCACGAAACGCCCACCATAATAATGTCCCTTGGCGACGACGATCGCAGCAGCGCTGAAGCGCTCGTGGCCGATCTCGACTTGGTAACGTTGCGAGCGATAGGACATGAGCTGGCCGAGTGCAGAAAGCGCATAGGCGGCTTTGCCGATCAGCCGCTTGAGCTTGAGATCGAGTTCCTCGACGACACGGGCGTCGAATCCGACGCCGACCATGAGCGCGAAACGCCGCCCGTTCGCGGTCCCCAAGAAGATGGGACGCGGCGGTCGGAACGCTATCGCCTCGGCGATCGCGTATGCATCGCCGTCGAGACCCACTTCGGCCGCCAGCACATTTGCCGTGCCGAGGGGTAGAAGTGCGAGCGGCAGGGCACTCTCGGCCAATCCGTTTATGACCTCGTTGATCGTACCGTCACCCCCCGCCGCCACGACCAAGTCGTAGCGCCCGGGCTCGGCCACGCGAGCAAGTCGCTCGGCATCGCCCCGCTCGCGCGTCCGCACCACCGTGACCGCACACCCGAGTTTTTCGAGAAGTGCGATCACCCGAGCAAATTGCCGGCGCCGGCGCCAACCGGCCGCCGGATTGTAAATGACAAGCAGGCGGCGCGGCCTCAAAGGATCGATCGGCAAGTTCGGGGAACCTCGTCCGGACGAAAAGGAAAGATCGATGTCGCTTTTATTAAAGATGATCCTTGAAAATTCGTGAAGTGACAGTTTTATGTACAATTTTTTACACATATTGTCATATAGTTTGTATGACTATTATTGTCTTGCTCTATATATTGATGTAGTCTTTCAAATCGCGAATCGGTTCTTTTCGGGCACGCTTAGGCATGGGCGGATGAGTAGAGCACAGCATTTCCGAACCATCTGGATTTCGGATATCCATCTCGGTACGCGTGGCTGCAAGGCTGAGTTCCTCCTCGACTTCCTCAAGCATACCGAGTGCGACATGCTCTACCTCGTGGGCGATATCGTCGACGGGTGGCGCCTTAGACGCTCCTGGTACTGGGCGCAGACTCACAACGACGTGATCCAGAAAATCCTGCGCAAGGCACGCAAGGGAACGAAAGTCATTTACATCCCCGGCAATCACGACGAGGTTTTGCGCGACTATGTCGGCCTCGTGCTTGGCGGCATCCAAGTCCTGGAAGACCATATTCACGAAACCGCGGACGGCAAGCGGCTCTTGATCCTGCACGGCGACGAGTTCGACGGCGTGGTCAAGTACGCAAAGTGGCTCGCCCTACTCGGCGACGGTGCGTACGCCGCATGCCTCACGTTGAATCACTGGTTCAACCACGTTCGCCGGAAGCTCGGCTATCCCTATTGGTCGCTCTCCGCTTATCTTAAGAACAAGGTCAAGAACGCGGTCGAATATGTTTCGAACTTCGAGACGGCGGTGGCGCAGGAGGCGCGGCGTCGCGGCGCCGATGGCGTGGTCTGCGGCCATATCCACAAGGCCGAGATGCGCGTCATCGATGGTGTGCTTTACTGCAACGATGGCGACTGGGTCGAAAGCTGCACGGCCCTCGTGGAGCATCCTTCGGGCCAACTCGAAATCATCGATTGGACCCGAGCCAAGGAGCTCGTTCTCTATCACGCGGCGGAGTAATGCGAATATTGTTGGTCACCGACGCCTGGTACCCGCAGGTGAACGGGGTGGTGCGCACACTCGACACCGTTGCAGCCATCCTTCGCCAGCAAGCCCATGCAGTTCACCTTCTCACGCCCCAAGGTTTTGCCACACTCCCCTGCCCGACCTACCCGGAGATCAGGTTGAGTCTTTTCCCGGGCCGGCGCGTCGCCCGGGTTCTCGACGAATACGCGACCGGTGCAATACACATTGCAACTGAAGGACCTCTCGGAATCGCCGCACGGCGCATCTGCCTCCGCCGCGGCCTTCCTTTCACGACCTCGTTCCACACAAGATTTCCCGAATACGTGAATGCGCGAATTCACATTCCGGTCGGGTGGCTCTATGCCTGGTTGCGGCGTTTCCACAATTCGGGCGCCGCCGTCATGGTGGCGACCCCGACGCTTCATCGCGAACTGGCGGAACGTGGCTTCGAGAATATTCGGAGCTGGAATCGCGGCGTCGATACGCACCTCTTTCGGCCCCGTGACAAGAGCTTCCTCGATCACCTTCCACGCCCGATCTGGCTCAATGTGGGCCGCGTCGCGGTCGAAAAAAACATCGAAGCCTTCCTTGCTCTGCCGCTCGATGGCACCAAGCTCGTGGTCGGGGACGGCCCGCAACTCGCCGAACTCAAGAACAAATACCCCTACGTTCGCTTCGCCGGCGCCAAGCGCGGCGAGGAGTTGGCCCGGTTTTATAGTGCGAGCGACGTCTTCGTCTTCCCGAGCCGTACCGACACCTTCGGCCTTGTGATCCTCGAAGCACTCGCTTCGGGGCTTCCCGTCGCGGCCTTGCCAGTTGCCGGCCCGGTCGATGTTATCGGCGGCTCGCGAACCGGCATCCTCGACGAGGATCTTGCCAAGGCATGCCGAGCGGCCCTTGAGATTCCGCCTGAGCGCTGCGTCGCCTACGCGCAACAATTCTCCTGGGAGGCGTGCGCGCGCCAGTTCCTCGAAAATCTCTACCCTGCCTCCCAGAACGATCTCGCACTTGCCACAGGCGACTAACGACAAAAAACGGGTCGCAACGCGGCGATTGCCCACGAGCCCGGAAAAATACGTCGGGAGATGTATATTCGCGGGTGCGCCCTTTCGCCACCGTCAGATCACGCCAAATCGGTAAAACCTGTGGAACAGCTTTTGCTGCGGCCGAAAACACGGCTCCGGCCGGAGCGACGCGTCTTCGACCAATCGAATAAACGCGTCGGCAGGGCTTGAAAATCCGTGCCGATTGAGGCAAATGGCCCTTCCGCGCGGCCCATGCTATGGTCGCGCCGTCGGACGCCCCCCGGGGCCGCCGCTGGTTGGTTTTGGGGATACAGATCCTTGGCTAAAAAAGCGAAATTGAAATATCGGCTGGACTCGACGACGGTTTCTCTGGTCACGCGTCTTGCGCGCGATCACATCCGGCCACTGGTGCCACGGCTTATCTTCTCGCTCGTCTGCATGGCTATTGCTGCCGCGATGACGGGTGCTATGGCCAAATTGATGGAGCCGATCCTCGACGAAGTGTTCAAGTCGGCCAACGTCGTCCGGCTCAACCAGATCGCAGTCCTCATTCTCGTCGTGTTCGCGGTCAAGGGTCTCGCCACGTACGGCCAGGGCGTGACCATGAACTACGTCGGGATGCGCATCATTGCCGACGTACAGCGCAAGATGTTCGAGCACGTGATCGGCGCCGATCTGGCGTTTTTCCATTCGAATTCGACGGGCACCTTGATTTCGCGCTTCACGAACGACGCGAACATGCTGCGTGGCGCAGTGTCGAATGCGCTCACCGGCATCGGCAAGGATACGCTTACGCTTGTCTCGCTCATCGGCGTCATGTTCTACCAGGACTGGGTGCTCGCGCTCGTTTCATTCTTCGCATTCCCGACTGCCATCTGGCCGATCGTCCGGCTGGGTCGACGCATGCGCAAGGTTTCTGCAAACACTCAGGCGGAATACGGCCAATTCACGACGATCCTCGAGGAGAGTTTCCAAGGTGCGCGCCACGTAAAAGCATACGGGATGGAGCATTATGAGGCCTCGCGTGCCAATGCACTCGTCGAGCGCCTCTTCCAACTCGCGCAGAAGGCAGCGCGCACGCGCAATGCCTCCTCGCCGATCATGGAAATGCTGGGCGGCTTTGCGATCGTCGCCGTGATCTTCTACGGCGGCTATCAAGTCATCCACAGCGTGCGCACGCCGGGCGCCTTCTTCTCGTTCGTGACGGCACTCCTCCTCGCCTACGAGCCGTTGAAGCGCCTCGCCAACTTGAACGCAAGCCTCCAGGAAGGCCTGGCCTCGGCACAGCGTATCTTCACGCTTCTCGACGAGAAGGCCACGATCGTCGATCGTCCGGGTGCTGGCACGCTCAAGGTCGAAAGGGGGGTCATCCAATTCGAGCGTGTGCGCTTCGGCTATGGGCAAGGCCACACCGCCCTTCACGACCTCACGCTCGAAGTGCCGGCGGGAAAGACCGTGGCGCTCGTCGGCCCATCCGGGGCCGGCAAGTCGACCATTCTCAACCTCATTCCGCGCTTCTACGACGTGGGGGCGGGCCGCGTTACCATCGACGGCGCCGACGTGCGAGATGTGACCCTCACCTCCTTGCGCGCCAATATCGGCCTCGTCTCCCAGGAGATCTCGCTCTTCGACGACACGGTGGTCGCGAACATTGCCTATGGCAAGCCGGACTCGGGCCAGGCGGAGATCGAGCGGGCGGCGCGCATGGCCGGCGCTCATGACTTCATTGTCCAACTCCCCAAGGGATACGAAACACAGGTCGGCGGACACGGCGCTCGCCTTTCCGGCGGTCAGCGCCAACGCATCGCGATCGCTCGCGCGATGCTCAAGGGAGCGCCCATTCTGCTGCTCGACGAGGCGACTTCGGCACTCGATACCGAGACGGAGCGCGCGGTGCAGGCAGCCCTCGCCGAGCTCATGCGGGGGCGCACCACGCTCGTCGTCGCCCATCGCCTTTCGACCGTGGTCGATGCCGACCTCATTTATGTGATCGACGATGGCCGGGTCATGGAAGCCGGCAATCACGCCGAGCTGCTTGCACGCAAGGGCATCTATGCGCGGCTTTATGCCCTCCAGATGGCGGAGGAAGGCACGGTCTCCGAAGTTCCCGCGCCGGATATGCGCGGAGCACGTGCTCGAGCTTGAGCCATGCACCCCCTCAAGAAGCTCGCGCGATCGGATGCGGTGCGGCGCGGACTTTGTTGGGCAGTCGCCCGCTATATCCGATTCGTGCATCTGACGAGCCGGTGGGAGGTACACGGCGGCGCAGCGCCACAAAGGCTGTGGGCCGAAGGCAAGCCTTTCATTCTCGCCTTTTGGCATGGCCGGCTGCTCATGATGCCCTATTGCTGGAATCCGCGGGTACGCATCAATATGCTGATTTCCCAGCACGCTGACGGGCAGCTGATCGCGCACACGGTCAAGCATTTCGGCATCCACACGGTAGCTGGCTCCTCCTCGAAGGGAGGGACAGCAGCCCTGCGGGCGATCCTCAGGGTGCTAAAGGCAGGCGAATGCGCCGGATTCACGCCCGATGGCCCCCGCGGGCCCCGTATGCGCGCGAGCGCCGGTGTCGTCAGTGCGGCAAAGCTTTCAGGCGTACCGATACTTCCCTGTGCCTATGCCGTGCGCCGCCGGCGCGTTTTGCGGAGCTGGGACCGTTTCGTCCTCGCGTTTCCGTTCACGCGAGGTGTGTTCGTATGGGGCGAGCCCATCGACGTATCGCGCCGGGGAGGTGACCGGGCGCTCGAGACAGCGCGCCGGCTTGTCGAGGACCGTCTCAACGCGCTCACGCGCGAGGCCGATCTTCTGTGCGGCGAGATGCCGATCGAACCCGACCCCACCCAGCCGCGGGATAAGGCGGCATCCTATGCGGTTGCCGGCGGGCAGCGAGCGTGAGCGCGCTCAACCTTTATCGCGCATTTACCGTCTTGGCGGCGCCCGCGATCATTGGATACCTCGGGTTTCGCCGCCTGCGTGGCAAAGAGGATCGGGGGCGATTTTCCGAACGCCTGGGAAAGGCGTCCCAATCGCGCCGGCCGGGGCCGCTCGTTTGGATTCACTGCGCCAGCGTGGGCGAGGCGCAATCGGCCCTCGCCCTCGTCGCGCGTATTCTCTCCCGGGAAGAGGGTGCCACCTCGCTCGTCACCACGGGTACTGTGACCTCGGCGCGGCTTCTTGCCAGTCGTTTGCCGGGGCGCGCCATTCACCAGTACGTACCTGCGGATCACCCCGCGTGGGTGCGCCGGTTTCTCGATCATTGGCAACCCGATATCGGGCTTTGGATCGAAAGTGAGCTGTGGCCGAACCTCGTGATCGAGACGGCGGCGCGAAATATACCGATGGTGTTGATCAATGCGCGTATGACCGCGCGCTCTTTCGCCAACTGGCGCTTGGTGCAGGGTGCCGCGCACGAGTTGCTTGGATGCTTTCAGCAAGTCCTTGCACAGTCCGAGGCGGATGGCGAACGCTACCGCGCCCTCGGCGCGCGCCAAGTCGCGGTAACGGGTTCGCTCAAATATGACGCGGACCCGCTGCCGGCCGGTACGGCGGAACTCAAGCGTCTTGCGGTCGAAATTGGCGACCGGCCCTCTTGGCTTGCGGCGAGCATCCATCCCGGTGAGGAGAGCGCGGTCGCCGCGACTCATCGCCTGCTCAAGGTACGGCATCCCGGACTGCTCACCATCCTGGTGCCGCGCCATGCGGGACGCGGCACTGAATTTGCCGCTATCTTGCGCGCCGACGGCCTCGTGGTGACGCAACGCTCTACCGGCGAACCCTTCGCACCCAACACCGATATCTACCTTGCCGACACGATGGGCGAGCTTGGCATATTCTATCGTCTTACCCAGATCGTTTTCGTAGGCGGCTCGCTCGTACGCCATGGCGGGCAGAACATGCTCGAACCGGCGCAATTCGGTTGCGCACTACTCTACGGTCCGCACGTGCATAACTTTCTCGCGATCGCCGCCGATTTGTCGGCCGCAGGTGCTGCGCAGGAGGTGCGCGACGCCAGCGAGCTTGCCGAAGCAATCGGCGCGCTTCTCGTTGACGAGACTGCCCGCGCCAAGCGTGGTGCCGCGGCAAAGCGCACAGTCGAGGCCGGCCGGGGCGTGCTCAACGACGTGATGGCCGCACTCGCCCCGGAACTCGAGGTCCTTGCCCGGACGCCGAATTCGGCCGCGAATGTCGTTGGCCGTGCGCGCGCCTGATTTCTGGCACCGTCCGGAGAGTGCGGTCGGCGCCATGCTTGCACCGTTTGGCGCGCTCTACGACACGGCTGGGCAGCTCCGTTCCGCTTTGACGAGGGCTCAAAGGCTCCCGCGGAGCGTCATTTGTATAGGCAACCTGACGGCGGGCGGGGCCGGAAAGACACCAACGGCAATCGCCATTGCGCGTTGGTTTCTCGCGCGCGGCAAAACACCTCACATCCTGACCCGGGGCTATCGCGCGCGCGCCGCCGGCCCGCTTCGGGTCGATCCCGATCGCCATGGTTTTCGCGACGTTGGCGATGAATCGCTTCTGCTCGCAGCGATCGCTCCGACCTGGATCGGCGGCAATCGCATTGCAAGCGGGCTCGCGGCATGCGACGCGGGGGCGGATCTTCTCGTCATGGATGACGGTTTGCAGAATCCTACTTTGGCCAAGGACCTTTCACTGGTCGTCGTCGATGGCGGATACGGTATCGGAAATGGGCGCGTTTTTCCGGCGGGGCCTTTGCGTGAAAGCGTGGCGCACGGCCTGACGCGTGTCGACGCCGCCGTGATGATCGGCGCCGACGCAACCGGCCTCTCTCGCGTTTTCGCGAGCCGTCTTCCCATGCTCGAAGCACGACTCGTTCCCAACCCGTCGGCAAGTGCACTCGCGGGCAAACGCGTGCTGGCCGTCGCCGGAATCGGACGGCCTTCAAAATTCTTCGCAACGCTCGAAGGACTCGGGACCACAGTCGTGAAACGCGTCGCCTTCGACGATCATCATGCCTACCATGCCGATGAGATCATGCGGCTCGTCGAGGAGGCACAGGTTTTGGAGGCACAACTCGTAACGACGGAGAAGGACTTTGTTCGTTTTCCACTGGAAGCGCGACCGATGGCGACGGCGGTGCCGGTCCATATCGAGTGGAGCGATGAGGAGGCGCTCGAGCGCCTCCTTAGCCCTTTCCTCAGGGCCGATGGCCTGAGGCCCCATGCTTGAGTGGCGGACACCTGTCTCGAGAGCGCTCGGTACGGTCGTGCACTGGATCGAGGGCGTCGCCCTTCTCGCGGCGTTTGCCATGTTCCGCCTCATGCCGCTTGACTGGGCGTCGGCGTTGGGTGGCCATCTTTGCCGAACGTATGGGCGATTTCTGCCAGTATCGCGCTATGCCAAAAGGAACCTTCGCGCCGCCTATCCGGAGAAATCGGATGCCGAAATCCGCAAGATCTTCGTCGATATGTGGGAAAACCTCGGCCGCATGTTCGGCGAATATCCCCATCTCGGTGGAATACGGCTCTATGAGCCGGGTAGCCGTGTCGAGGTGATCAATCCCGAATATCTCGACCACCTTCGCGATGACGGCAAGCCCGGCATCTTTTTCTCGGCACACATTGGCAATTGGGAAATCGCCTCGATGGGGGCTACGCAGCGCGACCTCCCGCTCATACGTATCTACCGTGCCCCCAACAATCCGCTGGTCGACCGACTCGCTCGCTGGACGCGCCGCAAGATTACAGGTGAACTCTTGCCCAAGGGTGAGGAGGGTGCTCGGCGCACTATCGCAATGATGCGCAAGGGCGGGCATCTCGGCATACTCGTCGACCAGAAACTCAATAACGGCATTCCAGTACCCTTCTTCGGCCGGCCGGCGATGACCGCACCCTCATTGGCCCAGCTCGCCCTCAAGTTCGATTGCCCCGTCATTCCGGCCCGGGTCGTTCGCTTGAACGGCGCCCATTTTCGCTTGTTCATCTATCCCCCGCTCGAAATCGTCAAAACCGGCGACCGCGCGCACGACACACTGGCGCTCATGATTCGCGTGAACGCGATCATCGAAGGCTGGGTTCGCGAATACCCCGGACAGTGGCTTTGGCTACACCGACGATGGCCGGACTAAAAAGGTACCGCCGCCAAGTCGGGTGAACGCTAATGTAAATAAAATTGAAGACGGACTCTGATGACCACGCGATCGCATTCCACTATTGTCGAACGAAGGCGGCGCCATTCCGATTATTGCCACCATCGTCACTTCTAGCCAGACTGACAAAGCGGTTGCGCTAAATACCCCTCACTTTGCTTCAAGTCCGCCAGGATTGTATCCGCGCCGCTAACGCCTCGGGGTTCACCCTTGCGCTGATTAGAGCTTCAGAAAATAAGCCGACATGACGACTAAAGTCGGATTTCACTTGCTCAAAGAGTGGCGTGGGCTCAGCTCTTTCGCGGCCAAGATAGCTACGACAAAGCCGTACATGGTTCGCTTCGTCCGCTCGAATTCGACGCAACACGCTGCTAACCACGTCAATCTCGCCGAGCTTCCCTTGCAGGAGGGCGGACAACACGATGCACGTGAGTGAATCTATCACCACAATCACGCGGAAACGAGTTGCTGCGTCCGATCCACGATTTTGACGGAAGAATTCTGCGGCATCTGGGGTGCGGTTGGCCAAACGACAATCCGAACATACTTCCTCAAGCGCCCGCAGCAGCAACACATGTTGTCGCTCCTCGACGCAAATATCTTCAGCGATACGCCTCGCCGGCAGATCGACGGTTGTATTCTGCGCGTGCATTCCAAATAAAATAACAGCCGATTCTTCACCGCAAGAGACCATCGGCAGCATCTGTAAGATGAGCGTTTTCTCCTGATGGCTCAGATATGGACCGTTAGTTCTAATTTTTTCGATCAACTGATCTACGGTGTCTCGACCCAACGAGGTCATTTGCCGGGACGGCCGAGTCGCCGGCGAACGTTCTTGCATGTAGCGGGAAAGCAGGCGATCCACGCCGAGGCAGGACTTTCGTGCATTTGGGTCGCGCTCGTCAGCGTCAGACCTCATTTTGTGACCGATCCTAACTTACGAGGGTTGGCCGAACCATCGCACTGAATGTGTTTGCAACGGTACGCCAATTTCGAAATCCCTAGCGACAACATCGTGATTGCCCTCACTGTGACGTTGGGGGCGCTGTGGATCGCGCGAAGATATGCGGGCAAGTTGGCCTGGGTGGAATCGTCTGATCCATCACATGGGTTCCCTGCGTATACCTAGCAGATCAAGGGTCTGACCGCAGCACATTCTTACGAATTTGACCCGGAGGGACCAGTGTGGCGAATCCGAAATTCGCCACATCTGGGCGCTGGACCGTGAGCGAATTTCGGATTCAAAGCCACGCTCGTAATATGTCGTATCTAGTGTGGTATTCGGATTTGAAGTTCCCAAGCGCGGATGCCACCAAAATATGAGAAACTTCAAATCCACCACACTAGGTCGCGCACCAAACGGAAGGTGAGCGAAATTACGCTTCCTCTTGCCTAAGCTACAAGCTCGTCACCCCAGGGACGAAAATCGCGGTAAGGCTGGATCTCCACGAATGAGCGCTCGGTTTCTTGCGCTTATTGCGATCCATGAGTCGTCAGCGCGTGTCGTCGGGTGGAGAACCTGGCTTCGCCGGCAACGAATGCAGACCGGCCACGCGTCGTCAGTCGCCCCCTACGGTCGCCGGTTTTGACTCTGCGTCTACCGGCAAGGCCGGCATGGGCGGGACGAGAAGCTGAGGGTCGAGACGCACCGTCTGCCAATTCATCCCCCAGTGAAGATGCGGGCCCGTAACGCGCCCCGTTCGACCCATGCGCGCGACCTCCTGGCCCTGGCGCACGTGCTCTCCCACCTTCACCTCGATCGCCGAGAGATGGAGGAAGATCGAACTCAGGCCGAGGCCGTGATCGATGATGAGCGTGCCGCCTGTCAGGTAAAGGTCGGACTCGGCCAGGGTGATGACGCCGTCGGCGGGCGCGCTGAGGGGTGTGCCGACCGGCCCTGCGATGTCGACGCCCATATGGGGCGCGCGCGGCTCCCCATTCAAGATGCGTTGACTGCCG
This sequence comes from Alphaproteobacteria bacterium, assembly GCA_035625915.1. Taxonomy (NCBI): domain Bacteria; kingdom Pseudomonadati; phylum Pseudomonadota; class Alphaproteobacteria; species Alphaproteobacteria bacterium. The sequence continues at coordinate 17,717 of DASPOR010000117.1, forward strand.
TAGACGCCGCTAATCGGCCCTTGCACCGGCCAGATGAATCCCGTCTCGAAGAGAGGCTCGCGGATATCGGTGGAGCGCGCCTTGTTGAGGAGCGCTTGGTCGTCCTGAATGCGCTTCAATATCTCGGGCGGCGGCGTCACCATTGCCGGTGGCAGGCCGTTGATGCGCTGGATGTCGTAGCGACGTTGTACGACGGCGAGCACGCGCTCCTCGGTCTCGCCATCCGGATGGCGCACTGTGAGGATCGATTCGGGCTTCGCGTCGCGGTCGAATCCGAAGACAAAATGCCCATCGTCCGCGACCTTGACCGTTTTGCCGTCGAGCGTCACATCCGCCTTGGGTTCGGTGACCCCGAAGACGAGCCCACCCTGCGTCACTTTCCCTTCGATGCTTAGCGTGCCAGCAATTGCCGGCGATGCCGCGAGCGAACAAGCGATGACGATCACACGTATATTCACAACAACGATCCTTGCTTGGATTTGACTTTATCCTTGGCGCCCGAATGGCTTGGATTTGTTTCGCGCCGGGTACCGGTTTCGGATCGCCGAGGTTCCATCTTGCCGATAACGGCGCCCGCGACGCCATCGTGAAACTCGATCGAGACCGCCATTCCTGCCGAAGTGGCGGCGGCCGCGGTGACTGAACCACCCGTCGAGTCGCGGACGAGCGCGTAGCCGCGATCCAGAACACGCCGGTATGAGAGATTGTCGAGACGCTTGCCGAGCCCATCGATGCGCTCTGCGACGCGATCGAGCAACCGCACAGTCGCCGGACGCAAACGTAGCGCCAGTCGATCCGTCTCCCGTCCCTGACGCTCGATCTCGGCAAGGAGTTGGGCCTTGCGCAGGCGCGCAGCACTTGCCGAGAATTCCTGCTCCTTCGCCTTGATGAGCTGCTTGAGCGTGCGGGCGAGATCGGGAAGGCTGCCGAGTCGCTCTTGCCGCCGCGCCACGAAGCCGGTGGCGGCATTCATGAACCGCTCCGACCAGTCATCGAAACGTTGGCTTGCCTGTTCGAGAAGTCGAACAGGATCGGGCAGGCCGCGCGCGAGACCCTCGAGCCGGCTGCGCCGTTCCTCCACCATGCGATTCCATGCCCGGACCAGTCGCTGGCCGTTCTCCATCGTTTGGGCGAGCAGCTCGCCTCGCACCGGTACGGCGATCTCGGCCGCAGCCGTCGGCGTCGGCGCACGGCGATCGGAGGCGAAATCGATGAGCGTGGTGTCGGTCTCGTGGCCGACTGCGGAGATGAGGGGTATCGCACTCGCCGCAGCAGCGCGCACGACAATCTCCTCGTTGAAGGCCCAAAGATCCTCCAGGCTGCCCCCACCGCGCGCAACGATCAGAAGGTCGGGACGTGGAATCGTACCGCCGGATTGGAGGCGGTTGAAACCTTCAATCGCGCCCGCAACCTGTTCGGCGGCCCCGCTCCCTTGCACCGCGACGGGCCAAAGGATGACTCGGCGCGGAAAGCGATCCGCGAGGCGATGAAGGATGTCGCGGATCACGGCGCCGGTCGGCGAAGTGACGACTCCAATGACCTCAGGAAGATAAGGGAGTGGTTTCTTGCGCGCCGCATCGAAAAGTCCCTCGGCCGCGAGCTTTCGTTTGCGATCTTCGAGGAGTTTCAGCAGTGCGCCTTCGCCTGCAAGCTCCATCGTTTCGACGACGAGCTGATATTTTGAGCGTCCCGGATAGGTCGTGATCCGCCCCGCGCAAACGACCTCCATCCCGTCCTCGGGCTTGAGCCCGAGGCGCGCTGCCGTCCCACGCCAGCATACGGCGTCGAGAACCGCGTTGGCGTCTTTGAGCGAAAGATAAAGATGGCCGGAGGTATGCCGCTTGAATCCCGATATCTCGCCGCGCACGCGCACATGCTCGAAGCGATCCTCGAGCGCGCGCTTGAGAAGGGAAGATAGCTCGCTCACCGAGAATTCGGGAAGGTTCGGGAGGAGCGAGGACTCGAGCGAATTTTCCGTCATGATCGTCGGACTCATGTTACAAGACGCCCCGGAATCGAACCAGCGCAATAAGTGAAATCGGGACGGAACCATGCGCATTCTGGTGGTGGGCTCGGGCGGGCGGGAGCATGCGCTCGTCTGGGCGATCGCCGCTTCGCCGATCGTCGATAAAATCTATTGCGCGCCGGGCAACGCCGGCATCGCACAGCACGCCGAGTGCGTGCCGATCGCCGCCGAAGACCTCGACGGGATCGTTCGGTGGGCAAAGACTGAACGGATCGATTTCGTTGTGATCGGGCCGGAAGCGCCACTTGTTGCGGGGTTGGTCGACCGGCTCGAGTCGGCTGGCGTCAAGTCATTCGGACCCACGGCTGCCGCGGCAGCTCTCGAAGGCTCGAAGGGCTATATGAAGGACAGGTGCGCGAAATGGGGCGTGCCGACTGCGGCCTATGGCCGCTTCGACGACGCGACGGCGGCAAAGGCGTTCATTCGGGACCGAGGTGCGCCGATCGTCGTCAAGACCGACGGGCTTGCGGCCGGCAAGGGCGTTACCGTTGCGCGCAGCATCGAACAAGCGAACGAAGCGGTCGATGCAGCACTCCTCGCGAAGCACTTCGGCGACGCCGGAAGTTCCCTCGTCATCGAGGAATTCCTCGAAGGCGAGGAGGCGAGCATTCTCGCTTTCGTAGACGGTGAGCACTTCGTGACGCTGCCCTCGGCGCAAGATCACAAACCCGCCTTTGACGGCGACCGAGGACCAAACACGGGCGGCATGGGCGCCTATTCGCCGGCACCCGTCGTGACGCCGGCACTTCAGAGGGAGATCGAGCGCACGATCCTCGCCCCGACAGTCGCCGGCATGAAAGCGGAGGGCCGGCCTTTCAAGGGCGTTCTCTATGCCGGCATCATGGCAACCGGCGTCGGTCCGAAACTTCTCGAATACAACGTGCGTTTCGGGGACCCCGAGTGCCAGACGCTGCTTATGCGGCTCAAATCGGACATTGTCCCGGCCCTCGTGGCCTCCCGTGACGGCCAGCTCGAGTTTTTCGACATGCGTTGGCACGAGGAGCCGGCCCTTACGGTTGTGATGGCAAGCAAGGGTTATCCCGGTACTTACGCAAAAGGCAGTACAATTCGTAATCTCGACGCCGCGGCGAACGTCGAGGGTGTTGCGATCTTTCATGCCGGGACGGCGTTCAAGAACGGCGCACTGATCGCCACGGGCGGTCGTGTGCTCGGCGTCACGGCGCGGGCCAACACCATCGCCGAAGCACGCGAACGCGCATACAAGGCTGTCGACCTTATCGATTGGCCAGAAGGTTTCTGCCGCCGCGACATCGGCTGGCGCGCCATCGAACGCTTGCAGAATTTGCCATCGAAAAATTGACCTTTGCCGCGGTGCGGCATAGCTTCCGGTCGGGTGATGGCGGAGGAGAGCCATTCCCGGATCGGAGATCATAATGAACGGCACGCCTGCGCTCAGGACTGCAACCCGTGAGGCGCTTGAGTTTCCATTCCCGAACGTGCCCGCACCAGGTACGACCGTCGAGGTGGCACCCGGCGTGCGCTGGCTGCGGATGCCGCTACCCTTTGCACTCGACCACATCAACCTTTGGATGCTCGAGGACAATGGCGGGTGGACGATCGTCGACACGGGTTTCGGCCGAGGAGACGAGACGCGAAATCTCTGGGAAAAGGTGTTTGCTTCGACCCTCGCCGGCCGGCCGGTCAAACGCGTGGTCGTGACCCACTTTCATCCCGACCACATCGGTCTCGCCGGGTGGCTCTGCGAGAAATTCGCGGTCGAATTGTGGACGACCCAGGCCGAATGGCTCACCGCCCATCTCGTGCGTCAGGGTTGGGCGGGCGGCGACATCGAGAAGCGCATCGTCCATTACAAGCGAAACGGCATGGCGGCGGAACAACTCGACGCGTTCCTCAGACGCGGCAATCCTTACGCGCAGAACGTCTCGCCAGTGCCGCCCACCTATCACCGCTTCATGGAAAACGACGACATCGAGATCGATGGGCGGCCATGGCGGGTCATCATCGGGCACGGCCATGCGCCAGAGCATGCCTGCCTCTACAGTCGCGATCTCGACGTTTTGATTTCAGGCGATCAGGTCTTGCCCAAGATCACGACCAACGTGAGCGTATGGCCGGATCAACCCGACAGCAATCCTTTGAAACTCTATCTCGACTCGATCGGGTATTTCCGCCCGCTCCCGGCAACCGCGTTCGTGCTGCCATCCCACGGCTTGCCGTTTCGCGGCCTGCATTTGCGCCTTGACGACCTTGCCCACCACCACGACGAGCGGCTCGCGCGAACGGTCGACGCCTGCGCGACACCCCGCAGCGGTGCAGAGATAATTCCGGTTCTTTTCCGCCGTGCGCTCGACATTCACCAGCTTTCCTTCGCGATGGGCGAGGCGTTGGCGCACCTTCACTATCTTGTGGGTAACGGCCAGCTCATGCGCGAGTTCGATAGCGACGGGGTCTATCGGTTCGTCATGGCCTGAGAGCCCCTCCCTTGCGGATTCATCGATCTTTTGCGCCGCTGCTCCCACCAGAAGGCCGATTTGGGCGGTCGCTGTCGCGGTCCTCGATTGTGCCTTGAACATTCACACCTCCCAACGCTGGGGCAGGGGGTGCCGCTCGCTCCCTGCTACTTAATGCGTTCGAGCAAAACCGCAATTCCCCCACTGGTACTTCCAACCCCTAACCTGATAACGCCCCGGAACCTGTCTTTGTCAAAGTTGCCCGATACCGGCATCTCTCCAACTTTTCCTGTAAACGAGCCGTCGCTAGCAATGTTCCCCGAAAACGACATTTGACCCCTCTGACCTTTGAGTTGCCCGGATACTGTGTTGTTAGCGACCGTTACCATGATGTCCCCATCACAGTAACCTGCGGCTTGGCAGTTGCCGCGAAGAGAAGACCCCTTCCATGCGCCGTCATATAGTTTGTTGGGAGAAGGCGAGCTCGTGACTATTTTGCTTACATCGGGCGCGACCAATACCTGTTGCTGAGACGGGGCGATCGAAGCAGCAGGAGAAGTCGGCGCTACAGCGATGGCTTGCTGTTGTGGTGCGGGGACCGGCGCGGTCGAAGTCGAGGCGCCCACAGGAACTGGCGCCTCGCGGTCCGGCATCGGAGACGGAACTGTCTTAGTCGCCGCGGCCTGCTGCTTCAGTGCGGGGGTCGGCGTAGTCGAAGTCGAGGCACCCGTAGAGGCCGGCGGCACGTGTGTTGGACTTGGGTACGCACTTGTTTTGTTCGCCGCGGCCTGCTGCTGAGGCTTCGATTTCGGGGCGGCCGGGATCGGCTCGGTCGTACTGACTGGCGGCGGAGATTCCGGCGTGAGCACCCACAGGCGCTGCCGCGCCAGCTCGGCGACAGCACCGGTCGGGAACAGCCGTAGGTACGCCTCATAATCCGCTGGATCGGCACTGTTTCGGATTGCCTCCCAAACTTGGGCGTCGAGCGGCGGCAGGTCCTTCGTGGATTCAGGCAGCGAAGATGCGGCCTGAACGGCGGACTGGGGAGCACTCGGTGTCGAGCCGGTTTCAATGACGGATGCAGCATGCTGCATGTAGAAGGCACCGGCGGCGCCGATCACAATGAGAAATGCCGCTCCCGCGATCAGTTTGGTTCGCTGCGACTGCCGAGCGGCTGCAATGCGATGACGCTCCAATCGCAGCCGATAGATCCGCACGGGCTCCGTGATGTTCCTGACCCGCTGCTTGCCGAGGAACTTGCACGGGAGCGTGATCTTGTTTTGGACCTGGTCGAACACTGTGCCGGAGATATTGATCGAGCCTGGTCGTGCCAGGTTTTCCAGGCGGGCGGCGATGATCACGCCGTCGCCGTAAATATCCTCCTCGTCGACGATAACGTCGCCGAGATTGATGCCGACGCGAAACTCCATCCGCTGGTCCTTCGGCGTGCTCGCGTCGCGCTCGACCATGCCGTGTTGCACTTCGATAGCGCAACGCACCGCCTCGACGACGCTCGGGAACTCGACGAGTACACCGTCGCCGGTCGACTTGACCGTTCGCCCGTGGTGTTCCCTGATTTTCGGGTCAATCAGCTCGCGGCGGTGGGCTTTCAGACGTGAGTGCGTCCCCTCCTCGTCCGCCTCCATCAACCGACTGTAGCCGGCGACATCGGCAGCCAAGACGGCGGCAATCCTACGCTCGGCGGGCTGTAATTCCACGGCATCGTCTCCAAGCCGTGGAAAAAGTTGTAGCACGCACTTTGCTGCCGCCTGCGTGATTGATTTCACACGCTCCCACTCGCCATTTCTTCGGGCGGAATTTCACGGTGTTCGTGCGTTTGACCCGCAAGCCATTTGTAAGCATCGCGAGCGAGGAGCAACCACACCGTCACTGAACGCACGTCAGGGACAGCCTGCGGCGGTAAACAAGAATTACGCCTGTCGCCAAACGCCCCTGAATTGTCACACGCCCTGTAGCGCGCTTGTATCCTCCGCCGCCAAGCGATCTTTCTCACAAGCCATTGTTCTGGGCCGATTTTTATTGCCGAACGGTCGCTTTTCGTGGGCAACTTCCTTCAAACCGCCACGACATAACCTAAAATTGAGTTCCCCGCGTTAACCATTCCTTAATAACCGTGGTTCAGGCTTGATTCGGGCCAATTTTTATTCGCACGCGTCGGGGACGCATCGCCAATGAGCATCTGGCAACGCCAAAAGCGGCCTGAAATTTCGGAAGGAGCCGCCTTCCGTCACCCTCAACCCGGTGCGGTCACCGAGACCGCTCGTGTCCTCTCGCTCTGCAGCGACCCGCTCGGCATACCCCACGTCCGCTTCATGGTGAGCTACGAGAAGAGCGAGCGCACGATCCTCGAGGACGGACCGCGCATCCTCTCCCTGACGGCGTTTGCTTCCCGTTACCGCGAGCCCTCCGCCGCCTAGCACAAAGGCGGAGCCTTGCCGGCCTTGGCCGCTTGCGGCAAGCTGGGCCCGTGGCCGAAATCGTCAACCTTCGGAAAATTCGCAAAGCCAAGTCGCGGGCTGAGTCCGAGCGCCAGGCAGCCCAAAACCGCCTGCGCTTTGGCCGCACGAGGGCCGCCAAAGACCGGGACAGCCTGGAAACAGCACGGCAGGCCCGCGCCCTCGACCGTAAAAAGCTCGACGATCGGGATTTCTAGACGAGCCGCGCCGACGGGCTTATGTCACTTAATAGTGCCAATTTCACGTGAGGCGGGCATGAAGCACGCCATTCCATTCGGCATTCGTGGGCTCGATCACGTGGTTCTGCGCGTGCGCGATTCGGCCCGGGTCGAGCGTTTTTATTGCGACGTGCTCGGTTGCACGGTCGAAAAGGTCCAGGCCGATCTCGGTCTCACCCAGCTTCGCGCGGGGAACACCCTCATCGATCTTGTGGACATTGGCGGCAAGATCGGGCGGGAAGGCGGGGCCGCACCCGGCAAGGAAGGGCGCAATTTGGACCATTTCTGCCTCAGGATCGATCCCTTCGATCCGAACGCGATCGCGGCACATCTGCATGCCCACGGAATTAAGCACGGGGAGCCACAGGCGCGCTTCGGCGCCGACGGCGTAGGCCCCTCGATCTATCTCGACGACCCCGAGGGCAACCGCGTCGAGCTCAAGGGCCCGCCCTCGCGGTAGCCCGCGGCTACTTCTTTTCGATCAGCCTGAGCGAAGCGGAGTTCATGCAGTAGCGCTCACCCGTCGGCTGCGGCCCGTCCGGAAACACGTGGCCGAGATGGGCATCGCACTTGCTGCAAAGCACTTCCGTTCGCGTCATAAAGAATTTGCGATCGGTTTTGAGGGTGACGGCGTCTCCGTCGACCGGCGCCCAGAAGCTTGGCCATCCCGTGCCCGAATCGAACTTCGTGTTCGAATCGAAGAGCGACCGACCGCAGCAAACACAGACATAGATGCCAGGCGTCTTCGTGTTCCAGAACTCGCCGGTGAATGCGCGCTCGGTCCCTTGGCGGCGGGTCACCTCGTATTGGAGCGGGGTTAATTTCGCCCGCCATTCGGCGTCATCCTTTATCACCTTGTCGACCTTCACCTTGTTCGTTTTTTCCTTGACCTCGACCATATTCACGCACTCCAAGAAAGAGCCGTTGGACGAAACCTGCCCTTCGAATCCAAGATCATTGCGCTGCTTGCGTCGATTTGGGCATTTCGGGCTGTTGGCGGAAAGAGACCGCGATTCGATTCCAGCCGTTGATCGCAACGATTGCCATGGTGAGATCGACGAGTTCCTTCTCGCTGAATTCTTCGCGAGCTTCTTCATAGACCGCGTCCGGCACGTGGTCCCTTGCGATGAGGGTCACGGCCTCGGTCCAGGCGAGTGCCGCGCGCTCGCGCGCGGTGAAAAAAGGCGCTTCTTCCCAGACAGCGACCGCATAGAGGCGGCGCTCCGTCTCGCCGGCCTTGCGTGCGTCGCGCGTGTGCAAATCGACGCAATAGGCGCAGCCGTTGATCTGCGAAGCGCGCAGCTTGACAAGTTCCAAGAGCGAATGCTCAAGGCCGCACCCGTCGACATAGGCTTGTACGCCACGCATCGCTTTGACCGCATCCGGGGCCACGCTGTAATAGCGTATACGCTCTTCCATTGCTCACTCCCTCGCGTTGGTGTGGCGGTCACGGTTCGTCGACCGCAACCGATAGCTTCGCCGCACGACGCAATTCGAAAAACCTGCGCAACAGGTCTCCCGCGCGGGTTTCCTCGATCCCGCCGTAAATCTCGGGGCGATGGTGGCAGGTCGGCTGGGCATAGAAGCGCGCGCCATGCTCGACTCCGCCACCCTTTGAATCATAAGCCGCAAAATAGAGCCGGCGAAGGCGCGCGAATGAAATGGCAGCCGCGCACATCGCGCAGGGCTCGAGTGTCACGTAAAGATCGCACGCTTCGAGTCGCGATTGGCCGAGTATGCGGCAGGCGTCCCGGATCGCCAGCATTTCGGCATGCGCCGTAGGATCGACGAGCTCAACCATCCGATTGCCGGATGCGGCCACGACGTTGCCGCGCGCATCGGAAAGGACGGCGCCGACCGGCACTTCCCCCTGCAAGCCGGCCCGCTCAGCAAAGTCGAGGGCGAGCGACATGAGGCCCTGTGCTGCGGCGGTCATGGCGAAACCATGGTAGCACCGCACCGCGGCGTCAAGCCACCAGGGCTATCGATTTCGGGCGATTACCCCGGTCGAGCCACCCTCCCGATTGCACTCCTGCCCGGCAATCCCTACATTGCGCCCCATGACCCGCCCAGCCATCGGCCTTACCCTCGATTCCGAGCCGCCCGGCGGCTATTCCAAGCTGCCTTGGTACGCCTTGCGACAGAACTACTCCGACACCATTGCGGCGGCCGGCGGTCTGCCTATCCTATTGCCCCACGACCCCGATCGCGTGGAAGATTATCTCGATCGGCTCCGGGGACTTGTGGTGACGGGCGGAGCTTTCGACGTCGATCCGTCACTGTTCGGAGCGACAACGAAACACCCGACCGTGAAAACGAAGGACGGCCGCACGGCCTTTGAAAGCGCGATCCTCAAGGGTGCGCTCAAGCGCGATATGCCGGTCCTCGGCATCTGTGGCGGTCAGCAACTCCTCAATGTCGTGCTCGGCGGAACGCTCATCCAGCATATCCCCGCGGAAGTCGACGATGCTCTCGCCCATGAGCAGCCAAATCCGCGCACTGAGCCAGGCCATGTCGTGCACGTCGTTAAGGGAACGCTCCTTTATCGAATCACGGGATCGGAGGCGCTCGCCGTCAATTCAGCGCACCACCAGGCTGCCAAGGATGTCGGACGCGATGTGATCGTCAATGCGACCGCCGACGACGGCATCATTGAGGGCATTGAGCATCCGCGCTATCGCTTCTGCCTCGGCGTGCAATGGCACCCCGAATACCTCATCAGCCCCGGGGACGGCCGGATCCTAGACGCCTTCGTCGCCGCCGCCGCGTAGCGCCGGCTGGGCATGCCTGAGCACGAGCTTGCCAAAGCTGAGCGCATCGCCAAACGGCTTGCGCGCGCCGGCCTCTGCTCGCGTCGCGATGCCGAACGTTGGATTGACGAGGGACGTGTCGCAGTAGATGGAAAGGTGTTGACGACACCCGCCGTCGTGGTGACCGACGACAGTATCATCACCGTCGACGGCAATCCTCTCCCCCAAGCGGAACCCCCGCGGCTTTTTCGTTACTACAAGCCAAGGGGCCTCGTGACCACAAACCGCGATCCCGAGGGACGTCCAACGATTTTCGAAAGGCTTCCCCCGGGGCTGCCGCGACTTGTCGCCGTTGGCCGGCTCGATATCGCATCCGAGGGGTTGCTGCTTTTGACCAACGATGGCGAGCTTGCGCGGCATCTTGAGCTGCCGTCCACGGGCTGGCGTCGGCGCTACCGCGCACGCGCCTTTGGCGCCATCGACGAGAAATCGCTGCGATCGCTCGGGCGCGGCGTCACGGTCGACGGCTTCGAATACGGCCCCATTGAAGCGAGTCTCGACAAGGTTCAAGGGGCGAACGTATGGCTCACGGTGATCTTGCGGGAAGGCAAGAACCGCGAAGTGCGCAAGGCGCTCGAGCATCTCGGGCTTTCTGTGAACCGGCTCATTCGCACGGCCTATGGCCCCTTCGAGTTGGGGAAACTCGAGCGCGGTGGGGTCGAGGAAGTGCCTCGGGGGCATTTGGGAAACCAGCTCGGCCCGATCTACAAGACGCTTCGCACCAAGGTCGCAGGCCGTGCGCATCGTCGCGGGTAGGCATCGTGGCAGGTCGATTGCAGCACCTGCGGACGATTCGGTTCGCCCGACGTCGGATCGGGTACGTGAGAACCTTTTCAATATCCTCGCGCATGGCAAATTCGCGCGTGCCGATGGCACCTCCCCACTCGAGGGTGCGCATGTGCTCGATGCCTTCGCGGGCAGCGGCGCACTCGGTCTGGAATCCCTGTCCCGCGGAGCGGCCGACGTCGTGTTTCTCGATCGTGACCTGAGTGCGCTTGAATGCATCCGGCGCAACGTCGCCAGCCTTCGCGAAGAAAAGCGCTCAACGCTCGTGCAAGGGGACGCCTTGAAGCCGCCACTGCCGGCGAAGGTGCGCGGCAACCCGACGCCGCGCGACCTCGTCTTCGTCGATCCACCCTATCGCACCGCCGCCGCAGCACCCGCTCTTGCCGCCCTAGCCGCCGCAGGGTGGATCGTCGACTCTGCGATTGCGGTTGTCGAACTCGATCATCGCGAACCGTTTGCCATACCGGAAGGTTTCGTCGCCGAGGACGAGCGAAGCTATGGTGGAACCAAAATCCTCTTCCTGCGGCATGCTGCGCCGAAAACCGAGTCTTCGCTGTGAGCGTCGGGGACGTCGAAAGCGTTATCGCCGGCCGAAGAGCTTCTCGATATCGGCGAGCTTGAGCTCGACATAGGTTGGACGACCGTGATTGCATTGCCCGGCGTGCGGTGTGACCTCCATCTCGCGCAAGAGTGCATCCATCTCGGCAATTGACAGATGACGGCCGGCCCGCACGCTGCCATGGCACGCCATCGTTCCGCACACATCGCCGAGCTTTTCCTTGAGGGACAGGGCCTGGCCGAGTTCCGCGAGCTCGTCCGCGAGGTCGCGCACGAGACTCTGGACATCGCATGCCCCAAGGAGTGCTGGAACCTCGCGAACGACAACCGCACCCTCGCCAAAAGGCTCAAGCACGAGGCCGAGTTCCGCAAGCTCCGCGGCGCGGGAGGTGAGTCGCTCGGCGGCAGCGGGATCGAGCTCGATGACGTCCGGGATCAGAAGCGCCTGGCGCGCGACCCCCGTCGTTTCGAGGGCGCGCTTCATTCGCTCGTAGACTAGTCGCTCATGCGCCGCATGCTGATCGACGATGACGATTCCGTCCGCGGTCTGGGCCACGATGTAGGTTTCGTGGAGTTGCGCGCGAGGTGCCCCAAGGGGGTACTCAACAGGTTCTTCCCCGGCGGTCGCGCTTGCTTCCCCCGCTTTCGCCGCCGGGGCCGTCGTGACGCCAGGGAGTTGATTTTTGTGCTCCGGTACTGGAGCGAGGTAACCTGCCGCCGCCTCTGCAAGGCCCTGCTGGAAATAACGCGGCGGAGTCGCCGCTTGCCGGCCGTAGCTTGTGTGCCCGGTGCCTGTGTGCCCAAATCCGGTCGTCGTCGCACCCGTGTGAGGCGTCACATGTGTCATTGGACGGAACGCGCCGAGAGCGGCAGTCGCAATCGTGGTCGAAGCACGGTAACCCGCTTCGGCGAGCGCGTGCTTGAGCGCACTCACGATCAGTCCACGCACCAACCCCGCATCGCGAAACCGTACCTCGGCCTTCGCCGGGTGGACGTTGACATCGACCAATGCCGGCTCGAGCTCGAGAAAGAGGGCGAGCATCGGATGGCGATCCCGCGCGAGAAAGTCCTGATAGGCGCCACGCACGGCGCCAGCCAGCAGCTTGTCGCGTACGGGGCGGCCGTTGACGAAAAGATATTGGTGTTGGGCCGTGGCGCGGTTGAGGGTCGGCACCGCCGCGTGTCCGGAGAGCCGAATGCCCTCGCGCAGCGCCTCGATCTTGAGGGCGTTGTCCGCGAACTCGCGCCCCATGATGGCGCCGAGCCGGCCGTGCTGCGCATCGAGGAGGTCGCCCTGGACTGCCGAGAGGCGCACGACGGCGCGCTCGCCGTCCGAGAGGGTGAATTCGCCGGCGGGATGAGCCATGGCAAGCCGGTGGACCACGTCGATCGCCGCGTGCAGCTCGGTACGTTCGGCCTTCATGAATTTGAGGCGCGCAGGGGTTGCGAAAAAGAGGTCGCGGACTTCGATGCGCGTGCCTGGCGGGTGAGCCGCCGGTTGGATCCGGCCTTTGACCCCGGCCTCGACGGCAAGGCTCCACGCCTCGCTCGCACCCTGGACACGACTTGTAAGGGTCATCCTGCTTACGGCGCCGATGGAGGGCAATGCCTCGCCGCGAAATCCGAAATAGGCAATATGGCTAAGATCGTCGTCGGGAAGCTTTGAGGTGGCATGGCGCTCGACCGCAAGCGACAAATCTTCGGCGGTCATGCCGCAGCCGTCGTCGGTCACGGTCATAAGTGTGCGCCCGCCCTCGCGCAGCATCGCGTCTACGCGCCGCGCTCCTGCATCAAGGGAATTTTCGATCAACTCCTTGAGTGCTGCGGCCGGACGTTCGATCACCTCGCCGGCCGCAATCCGGTTAATGAGATCGGTCGGCAGCACGCGCAATGCCATAACGATCCTCCGCGCTCGTGTGGTGGATTTGAAGTTCCTGTCATTCTGGTGGTACGCGCGTTTAGGAACTTCAAATCCGAATACCACACTCGATACAACATATTACGGGTGTGGCTTTGAATCCGAAATTCGCTCACGGTCCCGCACCTGATGTGGCGAATTTCGCATTCGTCACACTAGACGTTTTTTGCCGCGAGGTAACTGCGCGCCCGGCGCTTGCCGTCCTCGACGGCGGGCTGATCGTAAGGATTCACGTCCAACAAGTCGGCAGCGATGATAACCTCGAACATATAGTGCATGAGCAGCGCCCCAAGCGATCGTTCATCGATTGTGTCGAGGGCAATGACGCGGGCCGGCCGCCCCGCAGCGACAAGCGTGTCGTGGGTCGCACGCTGCTCCGCGGAAAGGAGGTCACCCATGGTACGGCCGGCGAGATAGTCGAGGCGCCCGTCCGCCGCCAGGTCGTGCGGAATTCGTCGACCCTTGCCCTCCTCCGCCGCGACAATGAGCGTGAACATCTTATCGGCTGGACCGTCAAGATAGAGCTGGAGCTGGCTATGCTGATCGACTGTGCCGAGGGCACGCGCAGGTGTCATGCCTTTGCCGTTCTTGCCCAGGCTTTCCGACCAGAGCTGGCGGAACCACATGCCGAAGGCCGCCAACCTGTCCACGTAGGGCATGATTACGGTCGTCGAAAGTCCGTGATTGTTCTGAAGCGCCACCGTGATCGCGGCACCGACCGCTGGTGCAAAGTGCGCCGGCGTCGATGCGGCGAGCATCGATTTGACAATCGGCACCGCTCCCTCTCGCACGGCGGCGATGTCGACGCCAGCGACCCGCGCTGGCAAGAGGCCCACCAGCGAAAGGACCGAAAAACGCCCGCCAATCTCCCGATCGTGATCCAGCACGGTAATTCCGAAACGCTCGGCCAACCGACGCATAGGGTTGTCGCCGGGCTCGGTGATCACCGTGAAGTGACGGCCGGCATCTTTTTCACCCACCGCCTCTCGCAGTCCCGCGAGGCACACGAGGAATTGCGCCACCGTTTCGGGTGTGCCGCCCGATTTCGAGATGGCAAGAAATCCGGTACGCCGCAGGCCGACCGAACCGAAGAGGCCTTCGAACCGCTCGGGATCGATGTTGTCCAGGAAGTGGAGGCGTGGCGCCCCGGGCGGGGGGCCGAAGCCTTGATCGACTAGGGCAGCAAGCGAATGTCCGCCGAGGCTCGACCCGCCGGTGCCGAGGACCACAAGCTCGCTGAACGACGCGCGCAGACGCTGAGCATGCGTTTCGATGAGCGCCAGGTCGTCGCGGGTTTCGGGTAGCCGGAGAATTGGAAAGCCATCGGCATACTGCGCGCGCAAACGCTCAAGTACCGGAGCGGTCGCTGAGAGGGCGGCGGTGTACTCCGCTTCGGAAAGGCCACGGCGGCCGATTCGAGTCTCGAAGCATGCGTCGGCAATCTGCCGGTAGGCGACTCCGTGAATACCGCCGGGAAAATCAAGCCGAGGGATTGCGCTCGTCCCCAGCGCCGCAATCGGCGACGCGGCAGGTCGGGGTTTTTTCAGCTCAGTTCTCGAGCGCCGCCGATGATTCAAACCAGACCTCTCAAATTGTGCGGCGGCATTGGCGGGCCGACGCGCTCAGCACCGCGGTGTAGCTCTCACAGAAGCGCATGCGAAATCGAGACTCGGCCCTTAGCCGCGTCCCGCAACGATTTCTGGCGGCACCCTGCCGCCGCTTAGAACACCCCGCCGCTCGTGTCCTGACGCTCCATGGTCGGCTGGTTGTTATCGTTGAATATGCCGCCGAGGAAGCCGGAGTCCGACTTCTTCGATGGGTCCTGCGCCTGCTCAGGGGCGGGCTTCACGAGGTTGTTAACGAAGGCATTCTCCTGGTTGGAAAGATTAGTGGTCTCTTTGTCCACCTTTTGCCTTATGGCTGGATCGACCGACGAGGCGCCCGCATGCTGCAGAAGCGCCGATTCACCGAGCGTGCGGCCGGCCTTGCGTTGCACATTCGCTTCCTTGTCCTGGTTGAGCCCGAACACAGCCTGGCGGCCTTGCTGGGAGGCCGTAAAATCGCTCGTCCCGCTCGCACTGGACGGCGGACGGAGGCTGTAATCGGGTGGAAGCGTTAAGGGCGGGCGCTTTGTGCTGAACTCGTCTGGCGCGTCGAGGTTTTGCTGGCGCGCACTCGCGTCGCCGATCCCGACCGCAGACTTGATCGAATCGCACGCACCCAAACCGGCAAGGGCCAGGATTGCAATCAGAGCCCCTAGACTACTTCCCTTCCTCATCGACCTCGAACCCTCTTGCCAAATTGCCCTTTGTGACCTCGCTGGGCACCCCATCGGCGACCTTAAGTTTTACGGCTTTCTCGCCGGCTAAACAAGGCTTCGGCCAACAGGACGGCGACACCCACGTTTATTGCGGAATCGGCCAGATTGAATGCCGGAAAGTGGTATTCGCCCCAGTGAAAATCGATGAAATCGGTCACTGCCTGCTGGAAAAGCCGATCCACCACGTTGCCGAGGGCGCCGCCCGCGATCAAGCCGACAGCTATGGAAATCCATCGGTTGGCCGCCCGGCGCTGCCAAATGAAGAGCCAAATGACAACCGCAAGCGCCAGGGCGGAGAGGCCCCAAGGCGCCCACGACTCCTCGCCGCGGAGCATCCCGAAGCTGATACCTCGGTTGAACACGAGGACGAGATTGAGGAACGGAAGAAGCGGAATGACGCGCGGGGGCTGCATCACGCGCTCGACGATGAACCACTTGCTAAGCTGATCGAGAAGAATGACGGCGAGCGTAATCGCCACTGTAAGGCCGCTCGTCTGCTGACGGACTTGCGCATCGGTGTCCCGATGCTCTCCTGTTATCATGAATTCGAACCTTCCAGTCAGATCATGGCGCCTTTTTCGGTTTTTCCTTGGCAGGCCGGAACGGCGTTGCCGGCCAATTGTGTTCCCACCGCTCGGACGCCAAGATGATGCGCGCGCGACGGCTGTCCTCTGTCATTTCGGCGATCAGATCGTCAACGCTGTCGAACTTCATCTCCGGTCTGAGATGATCGACGAGTGCGACCCGGAGATGCCGACCATAGATTTCATCTGAAAAGTCGAAGAGATGCGTTTCGAGCAGAAGCGTGTTGCCATCGAACATCGGTCGCACGCCCAAGTTGGCGACACCGGCATGCCACTGGATTTCATGGCCGCGGTCGATGCCCGCGCGCACGGCATACACCCCACGCGCAGGCTCGAGGAAGCCATCGAGTGCGAGATTGGCCGTCGGATAGCCAAGTACGCGGCCGCGCCGATCGCCGGGTTGAACGCGCCCTTCGATCTCCCAATAGCGGCCGAGAAGAAGGGCTGCGCGCGTTGGATTGCCGGCCTGGAGGTAATCTCGCACGCGCGTCGACGAGTATATCTCCTCCGCCGGCCCACGCACTCGGGTCAGGCAAGTGACGCCGAAACCGGCGATCTCGCCGAGGGACGCAAGGATTTCGGCGTTACCGCCGCGCCTGTGGCCGAACGCGAAATTGTCGCCGACGACCGCGTGGCGGATGCCGAGGCCGGCGACCAGCACGTCCGCGACGAAACGCTCCGCGGTGAGCCTCGAGAGCGTTTCGTCAAAGCTAAGGACAAATAGCTCGTCGACGCCTAGCGATTGGATCAGACGCGCCTTGATCCGAAACGGTGTAAGGCGGAATGGAGGCTGGTCGGGGCGGAAAAAGCTTCTTGGATGGGGCTCGAAGGTCAGGACGGCCAGCGGTGCGGCCATACCCCGCGCCATCCTTCCAGCTTCGTCGATGATGGCTTGATGGCCGCGGTGAATGCCGTCGAAATTGCCGATTGCAACGACGGCACCTCGCGCATTTTCCGGTAGCTCCGAGTAGTGACGAAACACGCGCATGGCTTCGGAACCCGCTCGATCTCCAGCACCTTGGCAGTGCTTGGCTTATAGCGATGCGGGGGCCGAGCGTCCATCGCCGCGGCGTGCCGCGACGAAAGGGCGCCTTCGCGAGTCTAAATGCTTTTTACCGGATTGAGCCGCCGCGCCAGAACCGAGCGGGTCGTCATGTTTGCCGCACTAAACGTGACGCGTCAGGCGCCAGCGCGGGAAGGCACCATGACCTGGGCCTCGCCCTCGAGCACCACGCGGTTGTTCACCGTGCAAACCGTCAAAAGCGTCGCCTTACGCTTCGAGATGTCGACTGCGGTAATCGTGACTCTCGCATTGACGGTGTCACCCGAGCGCACGGGCGCTTTGAATTTGAGGCTTTGATTGAGATAGATGCAGCCCGGACCGGGGAGCTTCGTGCCGAGCACCGTCGAGATGAAGCTTGCGGTCAGCATGCCGTGCGCGATGCGTCCTTCGAACATCGTGTTGGCTGCGAATTCATGGTTCAGGTGAACCGGATTGAGATCGCCCGAGATGCCGGCGAATAGCACGATATCCGCGTCGGTCACGGTGCGCGCGTAAAGCGCGTTCATGCCGGTCTTCAGATCCTCAATGTAATAACCGTGCAGCTCGTCAAGTGCCGCTTGCCGCCGGTCGTCAACCATCTCCAAGGCCATTGGGCTATCCCTTTTCGTTGTGCGTCAGGCGCCCGCACGTGATGCGCCGCAATATTATATTGCGGCGCACTGTAAATAATTTATGAAAAAAGGCAAAGAAGTTTAGGGCGTTCGAGCTATCATGAAAGACAGATTCAAGCTATTCCAATAACTTATCTTTAGCGCCTGTGAAGTATCGCCGATGGAAGCGAGTTTCGCAGATGCTAAGAATGGCCGATTCGGGGATCGATCGGCAGTTTTTGGGCAAGGCCAGCATCGGCCTCGAAAATTGCCGCCGCCTCGAGTAGGGCGGCCTCCCCGCGCGGACGGCCAATGATCTGGAGACCAACAGGTCGGCCATCTGCCGTGAAGCCGCAGGGTATTGAAATAGCCGGGCAACCGGCCAGCGTGCCCGGAAACGCAATTGTCAGCCAGTCCATGTAGTTGTCGAGCTTGTGCCCCTCGATTTCTTCGACGTAGCGCTGCTCCACGGGAAACGGTGGGACGGCTGAAGCAGGGCAGGCAAGCAAATCGTAATCGGCGAAGAACGCGGCCATGCGGTTGAGAAGGGCGCTCCGCGCCAAGGTGGCGCGCCCGATGTCCTCGGCCGAAAGCTTGAGGCCTTTTTCGATGTTCCAGATCATCTCAGGTTTCAACCGATTACGATGTTTGAGGAGTTTTTCCGCATGTCCCGTCACGAATTTGGCAGCACGCAATGTTTGGAAGATGGCGCCCGCGTCGCGCAGGTCGGGGCACGCCTCCTCGACGGAAGCGCCCAACCCTTCAAAGCGTCGCACGGCCTTGGTGCAGATTTCCTTGACCTCGCGCGCGATCGGGAGGCTGCCGAGGTCGGCGCTGAAAGCTATACGCTTCGCCATCGTGGGTGCGGCGACATGGTCGCTGAAGGAGCGTGCGGGCGGATGCACGGCAAGCGGATCGCGGGGGTCGGCGCCGACCATGGCGTCGAGCATGAGGGCGAGATCGCCCACATTGCGCGCCATCGGCCCGTCTACCGCGAGCGTGTCGAACGCGTCCGCCTTGGGCCCGTGCGCCACGAGGCCCGGGCTTTGTCGCAGGCCGACGACGCCGCAGAAACTGGCTGGCGTGCGCAGGCTACCGCCAAGATCCGAACCGTTGGCGAGCCAAACCTGCCCGACGGCGAGGGCGACCGCAGCCCCGCCCGACGAACCCCCGGCCGTCAGCACCGTGTTCCAAGGATTGCGCGTCGGGCCGAACACTTCGTTGAAAGTGTTCCCGCCGGCCCCGAATTCGGGCGTGTTCGATTTTGCGACCACGACCCCGCCATTGCGTTCGAGGGTTTCGACGACGACATCGGAATGCTGCGAAACATGATCCGCGAAAATTGGCGAGCCCCAAGTCGTCCGCACGCCCGCAACCTCGACGAGATCCTTGATTGCGATGGGCAGGCCTGCGAGCAGGGAACCGCGCGAAACTCGGGAAGCGTACTTGCGCGCGCGCTCGGGGCAGAGCGTGGGGAGCGCGTTGACCGCTCGATCCGTCGCCTTGATGCGGGCAAGGGCCGCATCGATGAGTTCGTCCGGCGAGACATCGCCGCGCTTGAGGGACCGAACCGCCTCGCGCGCGGTCATCTTGTAAAGTTCCGCTGTCATGGCGCGGGAGTGGACCAGAGCCTTTAAGGCTCGTCAATCGCCGAATGCCGGCTCATGCCCGCGTCCATGCGAACGGCCGGAGGCTTTGTTTTCTCGACCGTCGGCCAGGGGGCACATTGTGTGGTTTTCTATTGCCGGGCAGGCAGCCTATAATCGGGCCGGGAGCGGCTGCTTTTATTCGCACGATGAGTCGCCGGTCGTTGTTTTTAGCGCCGTCGGCCACCAGGGCGCATCATTGCCCACTCAAAAAACCCCGCCCG
The DNA here is from genome assembly GCA_035625915.1 of Alphaproteobacteria bacterium. NCBI lineage: Bacteria > Pseudomonadati > Pseudomonadota > Alphaproteobacteria > Alphaproteobacteria bacterium. The sequence continues at coordinate 37,369 of DASPOR010000117.1, forward strand.
TTCCTCGGCGCCAGCCCGAGGCGCGGCGATCTCCAATGAGGGGGATCAGGATGCCGAAAACCAAAGAAATTGCCCACACGCTCAAGCCGATCGCACTTTTCGATGAAATCCCCGAAAAAGTTCGTGTGGACTACGAACATCGGTGCGCTTGGCGGCGCTGCAAACCCGAAGAGCAAATTATCGATCGCTCGAGCGACACCCACGAGGTGTTTTTCGTCGTTGCAGGCAGCGTAAGGATCGTGAATTTCTCGCTCTCCGGCCGCGAGATCAGCTTCGATGATCTCCACGCCGGGGACTTCTTCGGCGAGCTCGCCGCGATCGATGGCAAACCGCGCTCCGCGAGTGCCGTGGCCTTGACGGAATCGGTGCTGGCCATAATGCCGCCCGAGACTTTCCGAGCGATGGTGACCGAGCATCCAACGCTCGCCCTCGCCATCATGCGTCGCCTGGCGAAGATAATCCGCGTCTCCACCGGGCGGATCATGGACCTCTCCACGCTAGCGGCCCACGATCGAGTTTGTGCCGAACTCGTGCGTCTTGCGCGGCCCAATCTCAAGAGCGACGGCACGGCGCGCATAAGCCCAATTCCTATCCACTCGGATATCGCCAGTCGTGTTTCGACCACGCGCGAAACCGTCGCCCGTGTCCTCGGCGAGCTTGCAAAGCATCGCCTGCTCAAGCGCGAACACGATGCCCTCGTCGTCCTCGATTTTGAGGGGCTCGAGGCGGCCGTCGAAGAGATCGCCGACGAAGTCGGGTGAGGTGATCGATTTCCGACCGCCACAGCGCTTAAGCCGGGTGAAAATTTCCTCCAGGCCTGTGACCCAGGTCACTGAGGGCAGGCCGCGGCCCGTTTAGGGTTAAGGTTAGATTGTAGCCCCGATCCTTCCTCCTTCATTCGGGTCCTTCAATCCGGGAACCTCACTCCTCCTGCAAGACGCCTAGGGCCGGGAATTTTTCCCGGCCCTACTTTATTCGGCTTTCGCCCGAAATGATGGCTACTTCGTGAGCGCCACGTAAACCCCGTCCCAGTCCGCCGGCGGAGGGGCCTTCTCGAAATCCGCAAGGCGTTCCTCATAGACCCCATAGAACGCCTGAAGCATTTCCGGCGCTTCGGCACGGCTCGCTTCGAGCGCTTGGCGTGCCCGCGCCCAATCCTTGGCGCGATAAGCCGCGATGAGGGCGTCGTGGTCCGCCTTGAGCGCTGAAAAGGTCGGATTGCCCGACATCGTCTCATCGCCCAGGAGCGCGAATATGCGGACCGGCTGGGTCTTGCCCTTGACACGGATGAGGTCGAGTTCCAATGCCGCGAGTGCGGACGCCGAAGCCGCGGTCGTCTCGCCGATCACGATGTCGACGCCGTATGTCTTCGACTGACCCTCGAGCCTCGAGGCGAGGTTCACGTCGTCGCCTAGGACCGAATAATCGAACCGCTGATCCGATCCCATGTTGCCCACACAGCAGACGCCGGTATTGAGGCCGATGCCGACGCGCACCTCGTGAAAGGCCTTGCCCTCGGCTTGCGCCTGGTGGCGCCACTCGTCGTTGAGGCGGACGAGGTCGGCACGCATGCTGAGTGCGGCGCGGCAAGCGCTGAGCGCATGTGCCGGATCGTCGAGTGGGGCGTTCCAGAACGCCATGATCGCGTCGCCCATGTATTTATCGATCGTCCCGCCGGAGGCGAGGATGAGATCGGTCATGGGTGTGAGGAAGCTGTTGATGAAGCGCGTCAGGCCGTGAGCGTCGAAGCCCTCGGCGATCGTGGTAAAGCCGCGAATATCGCAGAACATGAGCGTCATCTCGCGCATTTCGCCGCCGAGCTTAAGTCTTTCAGGGTGGTTTGCGAGTTGCGTGACGATGGCAGGCGCCAAATATCGACTGAACGCGGTTCGCACGCGTCGGCGCTCCGCTTCGGTGCGCAGATAGAGAATGGCGGACGACGAAAGATAAACGAGAAGCACGACGAGCGAGGGAGTCACGGGATCGAGCAGGAGCTTGTACTGGCTATAGGCGTAGACCGAGACGCCGACCGCCGCTACCAGCGCCCCCGCACCGACGAGTGCAGCCCATTGTGCGCCGACCTTGGGCAGCCGCGCGGTGAGGAAGAGGCCGAGGCCTAGCATGTAGAGGAGTTCGAGCCCCGGCGCCCAGTCGGGCCGCTTGAGGTGATCGTCGAGCAGGATCTGTTCGACGAGCTGCGCATGCACTTCGACGCCGGGTGCGACCGGATCGAGCGGGGTCGAGCGAAGGTCGAGCAGACCGGCAGCACTTGCGCCGATGAAGACGATGCTGTCCTTGATCAGACTGCTGTCGAAGCCTGGCTCGAAGACCTTCCAAGCCGGCACGAAACGCTGCGCCACGTGGCCGGTATAGTGCACCCAGAGCCGGCCGTTCCCATCGGTTGGCACGATCAGGTCGCCGATCTTGATCGAATTGATGCCGGTGTGCGCGCCGAACGCCGTTTCCTGATTCGCACCCGAGGATTTGACGATATCCGTCTTAGCCCCTTGCGCCACCCGCAATGCCTCCGCGGCGAGGGTGGGATAGATCCGGGTCCCCATCGCAAGAAGAAGCGGCACGCGGCGCGTGATGCCGTCCAACTCGACAAGATCGGTGAAGGTACCGTTGCCGGTTGCGGCTGCCTCGAGGATCGGCAAATTCGTTACCGCACCCGGAAATCGGAACACGAAGGGATGGGGGTCGTCTCCGGCGAAGGCGAAGCTTGCCTTGGCGGCGGGCACGCGGGTACCGGTGCGCTGGTTGAGGGCAAAGCCCGTGGCAACGCGGGCGCGCTTCATCGCTTCGGCAAGCACTTCGTCGTGGTCGGGTAAGCTCTTGAGCCGCAATATCGCTGGATCGTCAGCCGGCAAGGCGCTCAGGTCCGCGAGCAGGCGCGTTGGCGAGGTACGGTCCGGCTCGGCGAAGACGATATCGAACACGATCGCCGCAGCACCTAACTCATTGAGGCGATCCACGAGCTTGGCGACGAGCGTGCGCGGCCACGGCCATTGGCCGAGGCGCGAGAGGGATTCGTCGTCGAGGTCGACGATGCGCACGGGTGCTGGCTCATAGGCGCGCGGCTCCATGCGCAAATAGCTGTCGAAGACGAGGAATCGGAGCTGGGTGAGGATTGCAGGTTCGCTATACCAGCCGGCTAAAGCGACCGCCATGATCGCGAGCGGCAAGGTCCAGTGAAGCTTCCGCTTGAGGTATCCCCACGCCCAATGCATTACACAATGCTAATATTAAGTGGGGCTTTGCGCCATAGACCGAGTGCGACGGCAGCATGGCTAGTGTGGCGAATCCGAAATTCGCCACATCTTGGGTGCGGGAGTGAGCGAACTTCGGATTCAAAGCCACACTAGCAATATTTTGTATCTAGTGCGGTATTCGGATTTGAAGTTCCTAAACGCGCATACCACCAAAATGACAGGAACTTCAAATCCACCACACTAGAGCAGTTCCTGAAGCACGGGGATCAACGGAGCGTCCGCAGGCGGCATGGGGTAATCGCCGAGGCGCTCCGGGCGTACCCATTTGAGGTTTTGCCCCTCCTTCCCTCTCGCTGTCCCGTTCCATACCCGGCAGACATAAAGCGGCATGAGAAGGTGAAACCGTTCGTAGCGGTAAGACGCGAAGGTGAGCGGGGCAAGGCAGCTTTCGGAGGTATCGATGCCGAGTTCTTCCTCGAGTTCGCGCACGAGGGCGGCCTCCGGGGCCTCGTCGTCCTTGGGTTTGCCGCCGGGGAATTCCCAGAGCCCGGCCATCGGCTTGCCGGCTGGACGTTGGGCGAGCAAAACCCGCCCGTCGACGTCGACGAGAGCCACCGCCACCACAAGGACGACGGGCAACGGATCGCCCGCTTCCTGGCCTCCACGATGCGCCAGTACCTCCTCGCAGCCCTTCATTGGCGCGCCCCCTTGACCGCGAATTGGCTAGCTTCGGTAGCTTCCATTTATGCGGATATAGCCCTCTGTTAGGTCGCATGTCCAAACCGTGGCCTTGCCGCGCCCCACGCCCACGTCGACCTCGATCAGGATATTGTCGCCCCTCATGTGCTGGACCACGGGTGTTTCGTCATAATCCGCAATCGGTACGCCGTTCTCGGCGATCCGCACCCCACCCATCGAGATGGCGAGCTTGTCGCGCTCGGCCTTCTCGCCCGCCTTGCCGACCGCCATGACTACACGACCCCAATTGGCGTCTCCCCCTGCGATCGCGGTTTTCACCAGCGGGGAGTTGGCAATCGAAAGCGCAATGCGCTTGGCGGCGCGTGCGGAGGCAGCACCGCTCACGCTGACCGTAATGAATTTCCTTGCACCTTCGCCGTCGCGGACGACCTGTTGCGCCAAATCGACGAGGACCTCTTCGAGAGCGCGCTTGAATGGACGAAGGACCGGATCGCGCGCCGATTTCGGCACGGGGTGGACGACGCGCCCGCTTGCGCAGACGAGCAGCGTGTCGCTCGTCGAGGTATCGCTGTCGACCGTGATGCAATTGAACGAGCGTTCGTTGGCACCCGAAACGAGGTCTTGCAGGATCGACGCAGGGATCGCCGCATCGGTGAAGACAAATGCGAGCATCGTCGCCATGTCAGGCGCTATCATGCCCGAGCCTTTGGCAATACCGTTTATCGTGACCGGATTGCCCGCGACCTGTGTTGTGCGGGTCGATCCCTTTGGAAACGTGTCGGTGGTCATGATCGCGGCGGCCGCGTCGGGCCAATTCCGCGCGTCGAGAGCGGCGCGCGTTGCGTCAAGCGCGTCGACGATCTTCCGCTCCGGCAGGAACTCACCGATCACGCCGGTCGAAGCGACCATGATTTCCTCGGCGACACAGCCGATGCGCGCGGCGAGTGCGCCTACACTCGTTTCGAGTGCGCGCATGCCCTCGGCACCGGTGAAGGCGTTGGCATTGCCCGAGTTCGCGAGAATCGCCCGACAGCGCCCGCCTTTGAGCGCCTTGCGACACCAGAGGACGGGGGCCGATGCGGTGAGCGAGCGTGTGAAGACGCCGGCGACCGTGGCCCCAGGGTCCAGTTCTGCCAGAAAGAGATCCTTGCGGCCGGCGTAGCGGACCCCGGCGGCACTTGCACCAACCCTGACGCCTGCCAAAGGCGGCAAATCCGGAAAGCGTTGCGGCGCAAGCGGGGAGCGTTCGGGCATGATGTCGCCTATATTCGATTTGCAGGTTCTTAGGTTCTTTGCTGCGGCGCGTGACGATCGGACGCGTTCAACTCGAGCGATTGAAACTAGTCCGGTGAAATCCCGCTGTCCGCCGGCTTATTCTCCTCGGTCTTCGGAGAGCCATCGGGATTGAAGCGGACGATCTTCGCTTTCTCTCGCAGATCACTGACCACCTGGGCGATGACATCCCGGCTCGCCTCGCGTTCGAGGTCGTCCTTCGCCTCCTCGAAGGTCGGCGGGGTCGACGTGCGCGACTCCTCGACCAGGATGACGTGGTAGCCAAATTGCGTTTTCACCGGCGTTTGGGTGTAGTCGCCCGGCTTGAGCGCAAAGGCCGCATCCGCGAATTCCGGTACGACGTCGCCACGCTTGATGAAGCCCAGATCGTCGTTCGCTTCTGCCGAAGTCCCGGTCGAATATTTCTTCGCGACGTCCGCGAACTTCGCGCCCGACTTGAGCTCCGCGATCGCCGCCTTCGCCTCGTCTTCCGTTTTGACAAGAATTTGACGGACATGGATCTCCTGCTCGGGCGGATTGTTTTTAAGGTATTCCTGATAGCGCTTTTTCAGCACATCGTCGGTCAGCTTGGCCTTGACCGCGCGCGTCAGGTAGACGTTCTGGATCACCTGGTCCTCGAGCCGTGCTAGGCGCTCCTTGACTTCGGGGTCGTTGGCAAGGCCATCCTTACGGCCCGCCGAGGTGAGCAACTTGCCGTCGATCAAGCGCTCGACGAGGGCGCCGAAGACGATCTCCAACGGGAAAGACTGGTATTGGGCCGGCAGGTCCTCCCTGGCCGCCTCGACGTCGGAACGGTGAATATCCACGCCGTTCACGATGGCGACGACCGGATCCCCCGCCTTGTCGGCAGGCTTTGCAGGTGTGCCCGTTGCCGATCCTTGCGGAGCGGGGGCGCTTTGCGCAAGTGCCGAACCCATGAAAAATGCAAGTGCCGCGGCCGCCGCTAGGGCGCGGGCGAAGGGCGAAATCATGACGGGCCTCTATCAGGGACGGCTTTAATGCGGGCGCACGCTCGGGCACCTTGCCATCCATGTTGGCGCCCTTGGGCTTTAGAATGCTCGCGCCGATAAATGCACAAAGCCCTTCCGCGAACAAGAGAAGGTTGTTGGCCTCGACGTGGCGGCGGCAAGGGGGCAACCTTGTCGCTGGGCGGCCGTCGTTCTCATTGACACTACCCCTTGACCCTCCTATCTCTGCAGCGGGTGTGCGCCGCAAGGTGCCCCGTATTTTATGCGTCTTCGAGGTCCGTCCCATGTTCGGCGCCATCGCCCGGCGGCTGCTCGGCACCGCCAACGATCGTTTTCTGAGGAGCCTTCAGCCTCATGTCGACAGGATCAATGCGCTCGAAGCCGAGCTCGAGAAACTTCCGGATGCCGAACTAAAGGCGCGCACGGATCTTCTGAGAGGCCGTCTCGCCGACGGCGAGCAGCTCGACGATGTGCTGCATGAGGCCTTCGCGACGGTGCGCGAGGCCGCCAAGCGAACTTTGGGCCAGCGCCATTTCGACGTGCAGCTCCTAGGCGGCATGGTGCTCCACAAGGGCATGATCGCGGAGATGAAGACGGGCGAAGGCAAGACGCTCGTCGCTACACTTGCGGCCTACCTGAACGCGCTCGCCGGCGAGGGCGTTCACATCGTCACGGTTAACGATTATTTGGCCCGGCGCGACGCCGAATGGATGGGACAAATTTATCGCTTCCTCGGCCTATCGGTCGGCGTCATCGTGCACGGGCTGTCCGACGAGGACCGCCGACTTTCCTATGGCGCCGACATCACCTATGGCACCAACAACGAGTTTGGCTTCGACTATCTGCGCGACAATATGAAGTACCGGCTCGAAGACATGGTGCAGCGCCCATTCAGCTTCGCGATCGTCGACGAGGTCGACAGCATCCTGATCGACGAAGCGCGCACGCCGCTCATCATCTCCGGGCCGGCGGAAGACAGTTCCGAGCTGTACATCAAGGTCAATGCCCTGATCCCGGAACTCCAGCCCGACGACTACGAAAAGGACGAAAAGGCGCGCCAGGTCACCCTGACCGAGCAGGGTGTCAACCATATCGAGGAGCTGACGCGCGCCCAGGGCCTGCTCAAGTCAGGCGGCCTCTATGACGTCGTGAACATTGCAATTCTTCACCATGTTGGCCAGGCCCTCCGTGCCCACAAGCTCTTCCAGCGCGACACCGACTACATTGTCAAGGGCGGCAAGGTCGTCATCATCGACGAATTCACTGGGCGGATGATGGAGGGTCGGCGCTATTCGGAGGGCCTGCACCAGGCGCTCGAGGCGAAGGAGGCTGTCGAGGTCCAGACCGAAAACCAGACCCTCGCGTCGATCACGTTTCAAAATTATTTCCGTATGTACCCCAAGCTTGCCGGCATGACGGGTACCGCTATGACGGAAGCCGAAGAGCTTGGCGACATTTACAAGCTCGAGGTGATCGAAGTTCCGACCAACGTTCCGGTCGTCCGCAAGGACTGGGATGACGAGGTTTATCGCACCGCGCGCGAAAAGAACGACTCCATCGTCGCTTTCATCGAGGAGGCGCGGGCGAAGGAGCAGCCCGTTCTGGTCGGCACCGTCTCCATAGAGAAGTCCGAGCTGCTTTCCGAACTCCTCAAGAAGCGCAAGATACCGCATCAGGTGCTCAATGCGCGCTACCACGAGCAAGAGGCGTTCATCATCGCGCAAGCAGGCCGGCCGGGTGCAGTTACGATCGCGACTAACATGGCGGGCCGCGGGACCGACATCCAGCTGGGCGGCAACGTCGAGATGCGCGTGAAGCAGGAGCTCGCCAATATCGAGGAGCCGCAAGCGCGGCAATCGAAAGAAGCCGATATTCGTGCTGAGGTCGCCAAGTTCCGAGAGGTGGTCGTCGGGGCGGGCGGCCTTCTGGTGGTCGGCACGGAGCGTCACGAGAGTAGGCGTATCGATAACCAGTTGCGCGGCCGGTCGGGCCGCCAGGGCGACCCGGGTGCATCGAAGTTCTTCCTTTCGCTCGAGGACGACCTGATGCGCATTTTCGGCTCCGAACGCATGGACGGCATGCTCCAGAAACTTGGCCTGAAGGAAGGCGAAGCGATCACTCATCCATGGATCAACAAGGCCCTCGAAAAGGCGCAGCAGAAGGTCGAGGCGCGCAACTTCGATATCCGTAAGAACCTGCTGAAGTTCGACGACGTGATGAACGACCAGCGCAAGGCGATCTATGAACAACGGCGCGAATTGATGCACCAGGACGAAGTCGCGGCGACGGTCGAGGAAATGCGCCAGGACGTGGTGCACGACATCGTCACCAAATCCATTCCAGAGCATTCCTATCCCGAGCAATGGAACACGGCGGCCGTGCATGACGACTGCATGCGCATTTTCGACCTTGACCTGCCGATCGTGGAGTGGGCGAAGGAAGAAGGTATTGGGGAGTCGACGATCACCGAGCGTATCGAGAAGGCCGCAGCGTCCAAGATGGCTGAGAAGGTCGGCAAATATGGGCCAGAGATCATGCGCATGGCCGAGAAAAGTATCCTTCTTCAGCTATTCGACCAGGTGTGGAAGGAGCATCTCTTGGCGCTCGACCACTTGCGGCAAGCGATCGGGCTGCGCGCTTATGGCCAGCGCGATCCTCTGATCGAATATAAGCGCGAGGCCTTTTCTGCATTCGGGGATATGCTGCATCGCTTGCGCGAGACGGTGACGGGCGTTCTCTGCCATCTCGAGCTGCGCGTCCAAACGCCCGAAGCCTTGATGCCGCGCACACCGCAACCGCGCGATATGCACGAACAGCATGACGAGATGTCCATGTTCGGCGAACCAGCACCAGCAGGTGACGGCGACGCCGGCCTGATGCCCGGTCCTGTATTGCGCGGTCCGGCCACGGGTCCGAACGATCCGCCACCCGTGCCCGGCATGGTGTGGTTTGCGCCGGGCGGGCGCTGGATCAATCCAAACGACACGAGTACCTGGGGCAAGGTCCCACGAAATGCGCCTTGTCCCTGCGGCTCGGGCAAGAAGCATAAGCATTGCCACGGGAAGGCCTAGTGTGGCGGATCCGAAATTCGCCGCATTAGGGGGCGGGACAGGGAGCGAATTTCGGATTTAAAGCCACACTGGTAATATGTTGTATCGAGTGCGGTATTCGGATTTGAAGTTTCTTAAGGCAGATGCCACCAAAATGACAGGAACTTCAAATCCACGGCACCAGGCGAGCCTGCTAGGCTAGTCCTTTCTGACCCATATCGAGAAACTTGGCGCGCCGGCGGGCCTTGAGCTGGTTCCCGTCCAGCTTTTCGAGTGGACGAAGCGCTTCTTCGATGGCGCTGCCGACTGCAGCAACGGCCATTTCGGTCTCACGATGCGCACCACCGAGAGGTTCGGGGACGATTTGATCGACGACACCGAGCTTGAGGAGGTCTTGCGCGGTAAGCCGCAAGGCCTCGGCCGCTTCTTGTACGTGGTTTCCGTCGCGCCAGAGGATCGAGCCGCAGCCTTCGGGGGATATGACCGAATAGACCGCGTGTTCGAGCATGAGCACCGCGTTCGCCGCGGCGAGCGCCATGGCCCCACCTGAGCCGCCTTCGCCGATGATCACAGCCACGAGCGGAATCTTGACCTCGAGGCAGGTCGCAATGCTTTTGGCGATCGCTTCGGCTTGGCCGCGCTCCTCGGCACCGACACCCGGATAAGCGCCGGCGGTATCCACGAGCGTGATCAGCGGTAAATGAAACCGCTCGGCAAGTTGCATAAGGCGCTGCGCCTTGCGATAGCCTTCGGGCTTTGCCATGCCGAAATTGTGGCGAACGCGAGTCTGGGTGTCCGCACCTTTTTCGTGCCCGATGACCATAACCGAGCGGCCGCGAAAGCGCCCCAGTCCACCGACGATCGCACGGTCCTCCGCGAAACTCCGATCCCCCGCCAGCGGCGTGAAATCCTCGATCAGGCTCTTTACGTAATGAGAGAGATGCGGCCGCGCCGGGTGCCGGGCCACCTGCACTTTCTGCCAAGCGGTGAGCTTGCCATAGGTCAGGCGCAACAGCCTGTCGAGCTTGAGCTGGAGCCGCTGCACCTCCTCCGCGATATTGATGTCGGTGCTGTTGGAGAGGTGCCTCAGCTCCTCGATCTTGCCTTCGAGTTCCGCGATAGGTTTCTCGAAATCGAGGTAGTGATTCATGGCGGATACCTAGCACAGCTCCTCCGGTGCGGCGACGCGAAAAACCGTGCCGGATTGCCCAACCGGATTAGAGGCGTTAGGGGAACGAATTGTCTCGAATTCTAGAAAAGGTGGTATGTTTTCTCGTAATTTACCTTGTATATTCATGTAACGTTCTAGTCAGTCATCCGTTAAAGGCAAACCCGCGTCGTTTGCCATGGCATGGAAGATCGAGCCGTGTGCGATGCTTGCTATCCGCCGGGCAGGTCAACTCTCGGCTCGGCCGCGGCCGCTGAGAGGTGCCAGCCGTGCTGGCGAGATGAGATCGAGAGTTATGCCCAATCGTTTCATGGCGTCGGGAATGTCGCCGCCCGTCGCCAATGCGGCTGCGAGGTGCGCCCCACCAGGCGATGCCATCACGCCATTACCACCCTGCCCCGCGTACCAGATGAAGCTCGGCTCGACGGGGTCTGGGCCAATGACAGGCTCTTCGTCGGGAGCGAAGCTCCGCAAACCTGCCCAGCGACTGTGAATATGCCGAACCCGCATCGTGGTCGCCCGTTCGATGCGATCGGCTGCAGTGGCGACATCGAATTCGTCGGGCTGACAGTCGCAAGGCTCGATCGGCGTCTTATCGACGGGCGAGACCATGATGCGTCCGCCCTCCGGCTTGAAGTACCAAGTCTCAGCAACGTCGAACGTCATCGGCCAGGCCGCAAAATCGCAACCGATCGGTGCATCGAACGTGATGGCCGTCCTCCGGTAGGGCGTAATGCCCCGACGTGGAAGGCCGGCAAGTTCGGCCACTCGGTCGGCCCAAGCGCCGGCCGCGTTCACGAGGATCGGTGCGGTCAGGACAGTTTTGGCGCATTCGACCTGCCAGACCCGGTCCTGCCGCCGAATGACCATCGCTTCGGCGCTGAAAAGGAACTTTGCACCGTTCCGCCTCGCAAGCCGTAGAAATCCCTGGAGCAACGCATTCGCATCGATATCGGCACAACCCGGCTCGAAGAGCGCGAACGTGTAGTCCCCGATTTTGAGGACAGAGCAAAGTTCTAACGCCGCCGTCGCGGGCATCAACTCGCAACTGACGCCGCGTCGTCGAAGTTCGGTCTCACTTCGCCTGAGATCGGCTTCCGTATCGGACGTGGCGAGGAAAAGGGCGCCGAGGGGCCGCAACAGCGCATATTCAGCGAAGCCGTCGGGCGGGTTCTCGAAGAAGGGGCGGCTGGCGGTCGAGAGCTTCTGCCAGCCAGGCGGGCCGTAGTTCTCTGCGATGACGGCAGCCGACCGGCCGGTGCTGTGGTATCCGGGCTGCGCCTCGCGCTCGACAAGGGCGACCCGGCCAAGGCAGGAGAGTTCGTAGGCGACGGAAGCACCGGCAGCGCCGCCGCCGATCACAAGGAAATCGAAAATCTCAGCCATCGACGGCATTCATGCTCGAGGACGGGCCGGTGGCGGGAGTGCTGCGATTTCGCCGACGGTTCTCGGCAGATCGACCAAGTTCGGGATGACGCGGGTGGCCGCGGCTGGGTCGTCGCCGGTCTTGTCGCGATCGACCCAGACCCGCTTCACGCCACAACGACGGGCCGGTTCGATGTCGTGGAACCAGCTGCACGCCGCATGAATCCAGTTGCCTCGTTCGATGCCGGTCTCTTGCTCGAAGTGGGTAAAATGTCCGAGTGCGGGCTTGTAGCTTCCCACCGTCTCGGCGGTGACGACAAGATCGGGGCGCAGCGGAAATCGCTCGAGCGTTCGCGCGAAGAGGTCGTTGTCGCAATTCGTCAGCATGGCAAGTTTCCAGCCGGCGTCACGAAGCGTTCTGAGCGCGGGCCCGACATCCTCGTAGAACGGCATGCCGCCCCATTCCCGGACGAGCACATCCGATTGTCCTTGCGGCAGGCGGAAGCCGATCTGTTGAGCGCCCCGCTCCAAGGCAGCGATAAGGACGTCCTTGTAGAGACGGTGGGGTCGTTCGGCTTCAAGTGGCCGCTCGAACGCGTGATAGGCGCGAATTAGTTCATCGGTTCGCGACCCCGCGAATGGCGCGAGGGCCCGACGGTGGCCCGTCAGCCAATCGACAAGCGTTCCGAAACAATCGAACGTGACCCAGCGATCGTTTGCCATCGCTCCCCTCCATCATCGCGGACGATCCCGCACCCACCAACACGCCGACAGCTGCCAGTAGCACGCTTTTATCGGGCTGTCTTGACCGTCCCTGCGGCGGCGTTGACCGATCCTCCGAAATTTGTAGGATGGCGACTGCGGCGTCCCACGGGGAGAATGCGATCATGCACAGCCACGCTGCGGCACTTTCGCTGCGATCCTACGGCAGCGGCATGCGCACCCACACCCACGCGTTTCATCAGATCGTCCTGCCGGTATGCGGTACATTGGATGTGCAGATCGGCGACGCCGCGGCCCCGGTTGGGCGTCGCTGCGGCATGGTGATCGTTGGCGGAACCGTACATTCCTTCCGCGCGCTGGACGAGAATCGCTTCGTCATATTCGATGTGCCGCGCACCAACTTTCTTCCGGACGCGATCGTGGCCCGCGCGTCCCTGTCGCCGTTTTTCGCAATCGACGAATCGCTCGAGCAATTCGTGCGCTATCTTGCTTCGATGATGTCTTCGGGCACCCTCGACGACGAGTCGACCTATCACGCCACTGCCTTGTTGGCCCAATCGATCGGCCGGCTGCCCTCGACCCTCGAACGCCGGGATGGCCCGATCGGGCGGGCCCTCGCGACTATTGATACGAGATATGCCGAAGCATTGACCGTCGGCGACCTGGCGCGGGCCGCCGGTATGGGTATGAGCGCGTTCCACGCACGGTTCCGACGCGAGACGGGCACCACACCGGCCAATCGCCTCGCACAGGCGCGCCTCGATCACGCGTCTCGTCTGCTGCGTGAAGGAGACTCGTCGATTGCGGAGGTCGCGCTCTCGGTCGGTTTCTCCGATCAGAGTGCGCTGACGCGCAGCTTCCGCCGGCGGCGCGGAATCACACCAGCAGCACTGCGCCGCAGGTCGGGTGCCGCGCGTCCGTCATCTTAAGCGCCGCCGGCGACGAGGCGGCCGAAGGCCGAGACTCGGCCATCCACGGCTTTCAGCGATTAGGCAGAAGTGCGTGGATGCCCGGGTCAAGCCCGGGCTTGACCCGGGCATCCATGTCTTCATTGCGAGCATGACGATCGGAGAAGGCCGGGGTCGTTTGTCGGACACAACGCACTACCGTGCTTTGAATCCGAAATTCGCTCCCGGCCCCGCCCCCTAATGTGGCGAATTTTGGATACACCGCATGAGCCCGTCGTCCTTCAACGGCTCGTTCGGCTATTTGCCGCCGATCTGTTTTGCCTTCTCGACCAGGACCTGGGCTTGGCGGATGGATGCGATGTCGATGAGCCTGCCGTCAAGCGAGACCGCCCCTTTACCTTCCTTCTGGGCCTGGGCCATTGCGTCGATAATGCGCTGGGCTTTCTTCACGTCGGCTTCGCTCGGGCTGAACACCTCGTTCGCAAGCTCTATTTGGCTCGGGTGAATTGCCCATTTTCCCTCGCAGCCGAGTACCGCCGAGCGGCGCGCCTGCGCGCGAAATCCGTCGGGGTCCTGGAAATCGCCGAACGGTCCGTCGATCGGGCGCAACCCGTTGGCGCGTGCGGCCACGACGATGCGGGCGATTGCATAGTGCCACATGTCGCCCCAATGCACCTGACGCGCGCCACTCGTGTCCTTGTCAGTCAGCACCGCATAATCCGGGTTTGGTCCGCCGATATTGGTGGTCCGCGCGCGAGTTGACGCCGCATAGTCGGCCACCCCGAAATGCAGGGACTCGAGCCGTGAGCTTGCCGAGGAGATCGCCTCGACATTCTGCATGCCAAGGGCGGTCTCGATGATCAGTTCGAAACCGATGCGTTTCTTGCGTCGCATGGCAGTCTCGATCTGGGTCACCAGCATGTCGACCGCGTAGACATCCGACGGCGTCCCCACCTTGGGGATCATGATCATGTCGAGCCGTTCGCCCCCTTGCTCGAGCACGTCCACGATGTCGCGATACATGTAATGGGTATCGAGGCCGTTGATGCGAAGCGAAAGTGTTTTCGAGCCCCAATCGATGTCGTTGATCGCTTGGATGACGTTCTTACGCGCTTGCGCCTTCTCGTCGGGGGCGACCGCGTCCTCGAGATCGAGGAAAACCACATCGGCCTTTGAAGCTGCCGCCTTCTCGAACAGCTTCGTGTTGCTGCCGGGTACCGCGAGCTCGCTGCGATTGAGCCGCGCCTTGGCTTGCTCGACGATCTTGAAGCTCATCGCAACCTCTTTTCCAATCCATTTCAACGATTTGTCGCAAGATCACCAACGCAATGGGCGAGGGCGGATGATCGTTCTGCAGCGCAAAAACGATATGCCGTCGCAGCCGCCAAAAGTCAATCAGCGCGCAATGTTGCGGGACTAAGGTTTCGCCGAATTCGAAAAAAAGGGGCACCCCATCGCCACTATCGAGCGGCGATGGGGTGTCATGCATTATCGAAAATGTTTGGTGCGCAGCCTACTGGAAGAGCTTGAGCGCGTTCGCAAGCGTCTGAAGCACACCCCAGACGAGCGGTATCCCGACGAAGCCCCATGCGAGCACAAGCTTCACAACGTTTCCGGATCGTGTGTTTTGCGACGAAATCATATTAGCCTCCCTCAATCGGCCATTGCCGCGTCGGCGTCCTCGCTCAAGTGGTGCCGTTCGTGCACCGCCTGGACGAAGAGGTTGCAGAAGAAGCCGATCACCAGCAGAAACGCCATCACGTACATCGTGACGTTATAGGCTTGTGCCTTCGCCACCACATGGGTGACGTTGTATTCACGGATATAGTTGACGAGCGCGGGACCGAAGATGCCAGCCATCGACCATGCCGTGAGCAAGAGACCGTGGATTGCGCCCACGTAGCGCGTTCCGAACATGTCACGAAGGTAGGCCGGCACCGTCGCAAAACCGCCGCCATACATGCTGAAGATCACCGCGTAGAATGCGACGAACAGCGTTACGCTGCCGATTGCGCCGGTGGAGGGGACGAGCGCATAAAGCAGCGTGCCGAGTGCAAAGAACACGAAGTAGGTGTTCTTGCGGCCGAGGTAGTCCGATGTCGAAGCCCAGAAGAATCTTCCACCCATGTTGAAAAGACTCATCAAGCCGACGAACCCAGCCGCCGCAACCACACCCACGCGGCCCTGGAACACTTCCTGGATCATCGCCGACGCCTGGCCGAGCACGCCGATTCCCGCCGTCACGTTGAGGCACAATACGCCCCAGATCAGCCAGAATTGGGGCGTCTTGAGGGCGTCGTAGACATAGACGTCTCGCGTCGTCACGAGCTTCTTGGGCTCGGCCGGCGCCACATAGCCCTCGGGTTTCCAGTCGGCGGCTGGAATGCGGACAATCGCGGCACCCACCATCATGAAGCACATATAGACGATACCCATGACAACGAAGGTCGTACTGACCCCGACATCGGTCGGTGTCGAGAATTGCTGCATGAGCCACACGGAAAGAGGAGATGCGATGAAGGCGCCACCGCCAAATCCCATGATCGCCATGCCCGTCGCCATGCCCGGACGATCGGGGAACCACTTGATCAGTGTCGAAACGGGAGAGATATAGCCGATGCCGAGCCCGAACCCGCCCAAAACGCCGTAGCCGAAATAAATCAGCCAAATATTGTGCAGTTCAGCGCCGATCGCCGAGAGAATGAATCCCCCACCCCAGCAAAGAGCGGCCGTGAACATCGCCCGCCGCGGGCCGCCAACCTCAACCCACCGGCCGAGGAGTGCCGCCGAGGCGCCGAGGACGAAGATGGCGATACTGAAAATCCACCCGAGCTGCGGCAGGTTCCAATCGTCGGGCGCCGATTGGCTGACGCCGAGCAGCTTGGTCAGCGGCAGATTGAACACGCTGAAAGCGTAGGCCTGACCAATGCAAAGATGCACGCAGAGTGCTGCCGGCGGCACCAACCACCGATTGAAGCCCGGCCCTGCAATGGTGTGTTTTCTGTCGAGTACCGACAAAAAGGTCATTTCGTTTCTCCCTAGAACGTCAAACACAGCCTTCTTCCGTCACCCTGCCCAGCCTCTCGGCCCGCTGTCGTTGCAGCGCACAGGGTCCTCAACGGCAAACCCCTTCGAATGCCGTTCGCACGTTTCCCCCTCGGGCCCAATGGGGTCCTTGGGAGGCTTTTCCATTTCGCCGATTTGCGCCGAGACGAAGGGCGTTGGCGGCCGATGGCTTAACTGCTCGTAGCGCCCTCGGCCAAGCCGCGGACGCTGTGGCGTCTGGCATACATTATAACCGGTGCCGCAGCGGCCTTCACGCGAATATCCGGCTTCGTAGCTACCCGAATCAGGCTCGGTCCTTTCGGCTTTTGGCGAGCGGGTGGTGGTGTTGGACGAGGCTTCTCAGCCGTTCTTCGAGCACATGCGTATAGATTTGCGTCGTGGCGATATCGGCATGGCCGAGGAGCCGCTGCACGCTGCGCAAATCCGCACCATGGGCGAGGAGGTGGGTGGCGAATGCGTGGCGCAGGACGTGCGGTGAGACTTTGGCGCGGTCGAGCCCGGAGCTGAGTGCGAGTTCCTTTAAGAGCTGACCGAAGCGGTGCCGCGTGAGATGTCCGGCCGATCCAAACGAGGGGAAGAGCCAACGGGATGTTTTGCCACGCCCAAGCGTTGTCTCTCGAACGGGAAGCCATGCTTCGAGCGCTTGGCGCGCCGGCTCGGAGAGCGGCACCAAGCGCTCTTTGCTGCCTTTGCCACGAACAGTGATAAGCCGTCGGTCTCGAGCAATGGCCGCAAGGGGAAGACCGACGAGTTCGGAAACACGCATGCCGGTTGCATAGAGGAGTTCGAGGAGGAGGACGAGCCGGACGCCTTCTGGGCCCGGCCTGAGGCGCGCACCGCCCAACAAGGCTTCAACCTCGCCCTCACTCAAGAACTTCGGCAGCGGCCGACCTAGGCGCGGACTGTCGAGGGCCACAGTCGGATCATGGGCGCACAGCCCTTCGGCGTAACGAAAGCGGTGGTATTGCCGCAGTGCAGACAGCCGACGTGCGGCCGTGCGAGGAAGAAATCCTGCATGCCCGAGACTTGCGAAGTAGTCGCGCAGCGATGAGGTGTCCGATTCCTCGATTGCGCGCCCGCGTTTGCGAAGGAAGCTCTCGAAATCGGCGAGGTCGCGGCGATAGGCGTCGACCGTATTGGCGGAAGCACCGCGCTCAGCGATCAGCATTTCGAGAAACGCCTCGATTTGAGGCGACCCGGAGGCCGTACGCTTCTTGGCCGGCCGGCCGCGATGCCTGGACGATGCGCTCTTTTCCGCCTCTGACAAAGCTAAGCCGCTAACGGACAGAGCTCGACCAACGTCGCCTTTCCCGCCCCTCCGGCACGCGATCGCTGGCTGAGATCCGATCGAGCGTGCGAGATCGACGGGCGAGAGGGTGGCTTTCGATTCGAACCAATCATCATCTATACACCCGCTGCAACGGCGGCCTCTATCGCAAGACGGCGCGCCTCGGGCGCCAATCCAACCTTGCGCAGCGCCTCAACGCTCGCATCGAGCGCTACGGGATTGGTGCTCCCGGCTCCACCGGCGCCAGCCGCGATAAGTACGAGAAGCACCGTTTCGCCACGCCGGCTATCTGCTGCGGCGAATTTGAGCGCCTGCCATACGGCAATCGGCGGCATTGCCGCGGGCTCGTCCTCGGTCGAACCCAGGAGGGATTGCCAAGAAGTGCGGGGAACCGGATTGCCCAAAGCGGCAAAGAGGCCCAGAAGCTGCGCAGCGCGCTCGTCGGCGAGTTTGGCGGGGGCGTCTTTCCGTGCAACCTGTGCGGCTCTCCAAGCGCTAAAGCGGTTCTCATCCCACGGCGTTGAGCTTTCCATGGCAAGGCACGTATAGGGCCAAAGCTCGACGGCAGCGTCGAGCAGCGTGCTACCGGCCCCGACCGCCTTGGGTGCGATCGCAACCCAATTTTGCGCGGCATTGACACGGCCGGCATAGAAGAGTGCGCGTGCGGCCTCCGGTGCGAAAAAGGCGAGTTCCGGCGCCGGTGCCATCGCTTCGATCAGCGGTAAGTTCACGGCAATCGCCAACGGGTAGACCCCGGCCGAACGGGCGAGCGAAAGTGCGGTACCGATCGCTTCGGCCTTGGCAGTCGGAACTTGCGCGTCTTTGGCGGCTCGATAGAGGCGTACGCGCGTTTTTGGGCCGTAATCCGTGTCCGCTTTACCAGCCGCCCCCGCGCCGTCGGCATCGGTTAGATTCGCCTTGTCGTAGATTTGCGCGAGCCTGTCGCCGGACATAGCACCGGCGAGCGTGGCACGCTCGGCTGCGGCCAAGCGAAGGTCGGGAGGTGTATCCGGGTTCTCGGCGATCGCGCGAAGGACGGCAGGCTCGGCCACGCGCAAGGCGTCCTCCCGCAGCTGTATCTTTGCCGCGCGCATCATCGCGAAATGCAGCGGCGTGACATTGGGCAAGGCGGTCAGCCGCACCCCCTTTTCGCCCATCACGGCGTTGAGAAGCATGAAGTAGGACGGGTCTTTGTCTTCACCTTCCTCGTGGAGAAGGCTCACGCCGATATCGACCTGCTGCGTCTTTTTTTCGCTTGCTTCGCAAAAGAGCTGCAGCTTTTGCCAATATACCCCGGGGTACTTCCTGAGGAGCGAGCCCGCGTCGCGGCAGACGTCGGCTGGGGCGCCGTCGATCAGGCTCGCGTTGGTGCGCAGGCGCGCGAGCGTTTCGTCGTCGAAGGACGCGGGGATCACGGCCATCAACGACTTGAGCCCGTCGAGGTCGCCCATCTCCCCGAGCTTCTGGGCGCGAAGCGCAATGAGGCTGGCGCCCGAGTCGTCGGCTGCACCGGCGCTTGCGCCCTCGCGTTTAACCCCTTCCGGTCGATTGGCGTTCGAGAGCAGTAGCCGGTGCGCGAGATCGCGCAGCACGGGCGAGCGGATTGACGAGGGCATCGCCGCAATCAGCGTCGTGACCGTACTATGGGGCGTGCCGCGCCAAAGATCGAGCCCGAGTCCGCCTTGACCCGGATCGAGCGTGCCGAGCGCGTCATTGTCGAATCCGCCGAGCTTGTCGACTTCGATCCCTTTCGGCGATGCGACTCCGATCGGTGCGGCCGCCGGCGTGGCGGTGGGCACTTGGGGGGATAATGGCGCCTGGGAGCCCGCCCCTTCCGTCGCCAAGCCCTGTTCGGGAAGCTGAGACGACGGCTTGAGCGGAAGAAGCTGGATCGGCGCACCTTGCGCCACGTTGGTATCGGCCGCGGCGGCGCCACTCGCCCAGAACGCGAGCAACAGCCCCGCCGCAACGCTAGCGGGGAAAGCGGTCATTCGGTATGACCTTTTCGACCTTTGCTGTGGGGGCGGGAATATCCCAACTGGCGAGGAAGGCGACCCCGCCAGCCACGATGACCAGCACGGCGAGGGCGATGATACGGGAAAGCTTGAACATGCGCGTCCGTTCTTTATGTGATCGGCCTGCAGCGGGGATGCGCCGGTAGCTACGATCGCAGGCACCCACTGGCCCCTAGCGCCCGACGAACTCCCTATTAGCCGCTTTGGCGACACGCCGCGAGGCTTTGTGTTAGAGTTCCACTATGGCGATTTTACGGCACCTTTCGTCCCAAGCAAACCAGGCAATGGAACTTTTGCCCGGCCTGGCGAGCGCTTGCTTTCGACCGAGACGCCCTGGAGGGGCCTCGTGAGCGAGGTCCTGGAAAGGCCCGAGTTACCGCCCTCCCCGCCAAGGACGCTTGTCCTGGTCGGATTGATGGGGGCCGGGAAGACCTGCATCGGAAAACGCCTTGCCCAGACATTCGGCCTCGAATTCGTCGACGCGGACGAGGAGATCGAGATGGCGGCCGGCTGCAGCATCGAGGATATTTTTGCGCGCTATGGCGAAAGCCACTTCCGGGACGGGGAGCGACGGGTGATTGCCCGGCTGCTCGATTGCCCCGTGCACGTGCTTGCGACGGGCGGTGGCGCTTTTATGGATCCCCGCACGCGAGAGAAGATCCGCGAGCGTGGGATATCCGTATGGCTGCGTGCGGATATCGAACTTCTGTTGCGCCGGGTCTCGCGCCGCAACAACCGCCCGCTCCTCAAGCACGGCGACCAGCGGGCCACCCTGGAGCGGCTCATCGCCCTGCGCTATCCCATATACGCGGAGGCCGACATCGCGGTCGACAGCCTGGATGCGTCGCCCGACGCGACCGCGGAGCGAGTCGTAGCGGCACTTCGCGCCTACCTAGCCTCGAACGCGAGTGAACAATGCGAGAGGCGACAACAAGCAACGCCATGAAGGACCATCAGAGCATATCCGTCTCGCTCGGTGCGCGAGGCTATGAGATCGTTCTCGGCAGCGGCGTGCTTGATCGTGCGGGTGAACTGATGGCGCCGATACTTGCCCGGCCGCGCGTCGCTGTGGTCACGGATCGCAACACCGCCGTCCATCTGCCGCGGCTCAAGGCCGCTCTCGATCGCGCCAGAATTGTCCACGACGAGGTCGTCCTTCCTTCCGGAGAAACGACGAAGGATTTCGCTCACCTCGAAGCGCTGATCGATCGACTTCTTGCCGGCCGGATCGAGCGATCAACGGCGCTTATCGCCCTCGGCGGCGGGGTGATCGGCGATTTGACGGGCTTCGCCGCCAGTATCGTCCTGCGCGGAATCGACTTCGTGCAGATTCCCACGACGCTTCTTGCTCAAGTCGATAGCTCGATAGGCGGGAAGACCGGAATCAATACGGGCCATGGCAAGAACCTCGTGGGAAGTTTCCATCAACCCCGCCTCGTGATCGCCGACCTTTCGACCCTCGACACGCTGCCTCCCCGCGAGTTCCTCGCGGGCTATGCCGAAATCGTCAAATACGGACTGCTGGGCGATGCGGAATTCTTCGATTGGTTGGAGGCGCACGGCGAAAGCCTGATCGAGGGAGACGCGAGTGCGCGCTTGCATGCGGTTGCAAAGAGCTGCCGTGCCAAGGCCGCCATCGTCGCGGAGGACGAACGCGAGGCAGGCCAGCGCGCACTTCTCAATCTCGGTCACACCTTCGCCCACGCGTTCGAGGCTGAGACGGGCTTCGGCGCCGAGCTCCTTCACGGCGAAGCCGTGGCGCTCGGCATGGTGATGGCATTCGATCTTTCCGTCCGGCTCGGCCATTGCGCGCCCGAGGATGCGACTCGCGTACGCCGCCACTTGACCGCGGTCGGCCTGCCGACCGAACTTACCCGCGGCGATGGCCGGCGCTGGGATGCCGGCGCACTCCTCGACCACATGGCGCGCGACAAGAAGGTGCGCGATGGCAAGGTCACCTTCGTGCTAGCCCGCGGCATCGGTCGAGCCTTCGTCGCACACGACGTGGCGCGCGAAGCCGTGCGCGAGCTGCTCGACGACGCCGTCGCGGCGTGAATTTTCGAGAGTTGGGCGAACCGGCGATGGATATCGACCTTTCGCTTGTCGGCACGATTCTACTGATCGTGGTCCTCCTCGTGGCATCGGCTTTCTTCTCGGCCTCCGAGACGGCGATCACGGGGGCATCTCGCCCACGCATGCACGCGCTCGAAAACCGCGGCAATGCCCGCGCGCGGGTGGTCAACCAGCTTCGTGCGGCGACCGAGCGCATGATCGGGGGCATTCTTTTCGGCAACAGTCTCGCGAACATCCTCGCCTCGTCCCTCGCAACGAGTATCCTGATCGCCTGGTTCGGCAACGCCGGTGTCGCCTACGCAACCGTTGTGATGACGTTGCTCATTCTTCTCTTCGGCGAGGTGCTGCCGAAGAGCTATGCCCTTCATCATGCCGACCGCGTAGCCCTTGCGACGGCGCCGATCGTCCGCGCGATCGTCTGGCTGCTCACCCCCATCACGAGTGCGGTCGAGGTCGTCGTGCGCACGCTCTTGAAACTGCTGGGCGTGAAGATCGGCGGCGGGATCAGCGTCCTGCACCGGGAGGAAGAGCTGCGCGGCGCAATCGATCTCCACCGCGGGCCCGAGCCCGAAACTTTGCAAGAGCGGCGCATGCTGCGAAGTGTGCTCGACCTCGATGAAGTCACGGTCGGCGAGGTAATGGTTCACCGTAAGAACGTCGTCGCGGTGGATGCCGATATGCCGGCCGACCAAATCCTCGATGTCGTAGTCGGGAGCCAATATTCGCGCCTGCCGCTCTGGCGCGGAGATGCCGACAATATCGTCGGTGTGCTGCACGTGAAGACGCTTTTGCATGCGCTACGCACGCACAAGGGCGCGCTCGGGCCGCTCAAGATCGATTTGGTCATGGCCAAGCCGTGGTTCGTCCCCGATACCACATCGCTCCTCGACCAGCTCCAGGCCTTCCGCAAGCGCCGGGAGCATTTCGCCTTCGTGGTCGACGAGTACGGCGCCTATATGGGCATCGTGACGCTCGAGGATGTCCTCGAGGAAATCGTCGGCGACATCACGGACGAGCTTGACCTTGCCGTCCCCGGTGTGCGCCTTGAACCCGGCGGCACTTACGTGGTCGACGGCAGTGTGACGATCCGCGATCTCAATCGCGAGTTCGATTGGCGTTTGCCGGATGACGAGGCGACGACGGTTGCCGGCCTCGTCATGCATGAGGCCCGCATGATTCCGGAGCCGGGGCAGATTTTCACCTTTTTCGGTTTTCGCTTCGAGGTGCTGCGCCGGCAACGCAACCAGATCACGGCGATTCGCATCACGCCGCCCCCGCTCGAGGAAGGGAAGTAGGCAGGCTGCGACTCGACCCGTGCAATGTTTGCCTGCACCCTGCTTGACCGTCCGCCAGCCTGCCTTATATTGCATTGCACAACGAACGGGCGGTCATCATGCCTCTCACACCGGCGAGCGAGCGCGAGCTTATCCACACTCGGCAGGTCTTGTGCCGTGGATACCGACGATCCGACGGCCGATGGGATATCGAGGGTCACCTCATCGACACCAAGAGCTACAGCTGGAAAAGCGACTACCGCGGCGACGTGCCGCCCGGTGTCCCGGTCCATGAGATGTGGCTGCGCCTGACGATCGATGACGACTTTTTGATTCACGCGGCGGAAGCGTCGAGCGACTTCCATCCGTTCCGTGTTTGCCCGGAAGTGACGCCGAACTTCGCGGCACTCAAGGGACTGCGTATCGGTCCTGGCTGGCGACGGAAGGTCAGGGAGCTCGTGGGCGGCACGAAGGGCTGCACCCATCTCGTCGAGCTTCTGGCCCCGCTTGCGACCGCGGCCTATCAGACGATCTACCCCATCCGCGAGAGAAAGCGGCGCGAGGAAAATCAGCTCGATCCCCACAAGAAGCCCGAGCTGATCGATACCTGCCACGCGCTTGCAAGCGACAGCGAAGTTGTCGCGCGCTATTGGCCCGATTTCTATACCGGCAAAGCGGCTGCGAAAGGCTGAACCGCGTGTCGGTTATAAAATCGGCCGTCGCCACAGGGTACTCATAAGCAATGCAGCCGTTACGGATCAGACCGGCCCGAGCGGATGAAGCGGACGATTTGACGGCACTCTGCGTCCAATCCAAGGCATACTGGGGTTATGACGCCAATTTTATGAGGCTGTCGGCGGTTGCCCTGGCGGTGACGCCATCGATGATCGACGAGGGGTGCGTCCTGGTTGCCGAGGATCTGCATTCTCGGTTGGTCGGGGTAGCGGCCGTCGCGCGCGTAAGCGAAGACGGCAAATTCGATCTTGCACGCCTGTTCGTCCTGCCTTCCGCATTCGGCATTGGAATCGGGCGGGCACTTTTCGAGGCCGCGGTTGCGCTTGCGGCGCGCCAAGGGGGTGCCTCCTTGCTGATCCTCTCCGATCCGTTCGCGGAAGCCTTCTACGAGCGGCTCGGTGCCGTGAAGATCGGCGATGCACCTTCGGACGCTATACCGGGACGTCGGCTGCCCCTTCTCGAATACGCGATCCCAAATCGGCGGATATAAACGGCCTTACTGCGCCGCGTCGATTGGTTAAATCGGCACCTCGGCAAATCCGCGCCGCCGCTGTCGCGAAGTGCGCTCGCGACGGGGATCCCCGCCATGCCCGGCATGGGCATGGCCGTCATCGGTCGCGGCGGCACGAAAATAGCTCACAATGAAAACACGGATCGCCGCCGTGAGGCTCGATCCGTGGCGCTGAGCGTCGATCAGGGATGCGACCTCACCGATCGACCGGCCCTCGCGCCGCGCAATTTCCTGGAGCGCCTCCCACATTTCGGGCTCGAGGCGAATGCTCGTGCGGCGCCCTGATATCATGACGTTGCGGCTTTGCAGCATCTGCGTCCCATTCACTCCTGCGCGCGGACGTCCTCGTTCGGGTGAGTCAGGGAGGGCTGCCAACCACCCCCATTGCCTTGATCGGACCTCAGCGCCCACTCTCGTGGCATCAATATATTGGAAATGTCCGTTTTATTGGGCGATGAGCGATTTCGCCAATCCGCTCAACGCCCTGGGCCGCGCGCCGCCGCCTCCGCGGGCGTGAGTGTCTGAAGCGATAGCGCGTGAATGTCACTCTTGAGATCGTCGGCAAGTATCTCGTAAATGAGGCGTTGGCGGGCAACACGGGGACGACCCTCGAACGCGGTGGACACGATCTCCAGCCGGAAATGCGTCTCACCCTCGGGCCGCGCGCCTGCGTGGCCCGCGTGACGATGGGACTCGTCGAGGATCTCGAGGCGCTCCGGACGGAGCGCTTCATTGAGCTTCGCCTTGATTCGCGCCGCCACGCGCATGGCTGCCTCCTGAAATTGAAGCACCTTGTCGCCAAAGGGGAAGTGATACGGTTTGGCCAAACGTCAACTCGCCAGACTATATTCCGGCCGTCCGCACCTTCGAACCCAATCCTCCATGTCGCGCCGAAACGCCGTACTCGTGTTCATTGCCCTGATCCTGATATGGGGCGTCAATTGGCCGATCATGAAAGTCGGGCTCACGCATATTTCGCCCGGCTGGTTCACTTCGTTGCGAATGCTCCTCTCGATACCCTGCCTTTTCGCCATTTTGTTCGCGCAGGGCCGCGCGAGGCTCCCCGCGTCCCAGGATGTCCCGGTTCTTCTCTCCGTGGGGCTCCTGCAGATGGCGCTCTTCATGGGGCTGACCAACTTCGCACTTCAGCGCGTGCCGGCCGGCCGCGGCGCCATACTCGCCTATGCCACCCCTCTTTTTGTGACGCCGCTTGCGGCCATCTTCCTCAAGGAGCGCATGACGACACTCAAGCTTCTCGGCGTTGCGTTGGGGATGCTGGGCGTCGTCGCACTTTTCAATCCGTGGAGCTTCGATTGGAGCGACGGGCGCATCGTGCTCGGCAACGGCTTGTTGATGTTGGCGGCATTCCTTTGGGCGGTTTGTATCGTCCACGTGCGGCGCCATCGCTGGTATGGCACAACGCTCGAACTCATGCCGTGGCAAATGGCGGTCGGTGCCGTACCGCTTGTCATTTTCGCCTACTTTCACGAGGGCCCGCTGCACATCGACTGGTCGACGGCGCTTGGGTTGATTCTTTTCTATAACGGCCCGATCGCCGCCGCATTCGGCTTTTGGGCATCGGTCACGGTTAACAAGAGCTTACCGGCAACGACGCTCTCGCTCGGCTTCCTCGGCGTGCCGCTTACGGGTGCGATTACCGCGGCCATTGCGCTCGGCGAGCCGCTGACCGCAACGCTCCTCACCGGGCTCGTTCTCATCCTGGGTGGGGTCGGCATCACCGCACTTGCGGACCGGCGCACCGCATGAAGACATGCGTCAATTTGAAAGACACATTTTTGAAAGATATGGGCGCTTCGCCTGCCTGAGTCGTCTTTTCTTGCCCGAGGCTTGTCTCGCACTGGCCGGCACCCCATACTGAGATCATGGATCGCGCACTACATCTCGATATCGATCCCTGGGCGGCCGAGGCAAGGCCGCATCTGCGCCGTTGCGACCATCCGGAATGCACATCGGCCGGTGAATATCGTGCACCCAAGGATCGCCTTCGGCTGCACGAATATTTCTGGTTCTGCCTCGATCACGTCCGCCAATACAATCTGAGCTGGAACTACTTTCAGGGCATGAACGAGCGCGAGATCGAGCTTATCCGCCGTCGCGACACCGTGTGGGACCGGCCGACTTGGCGCCTCGGCGGAACGATGCCCCATAAGGTGCGCGATTACTTCGACCTTTTCGACGATGACGGGGCCGAGGAAAGGCGAGCGAACGAGCGCAAATCCTATCCTTTGACGGCGGAAGGTCAGGCCCTCGCCGTCCTGGAATTGACCGGCCCCGTGACGTTGCACGAGGTCAAGGCACGCTACAAGGAGCTGGTGAAACGCCACCATCCCGACACGAACGGCGGCGACAAAGAGGCCGAGGAGCGCCTGAAATTGATCAATCAGGCGTACACCACCTTGAAAAACACCATGCTCGCGTGATAGCGATTGCACCCCCCTCAACCGCTGGAATGGTTCGATGATTGCGAAAAGCCCAACGGGGGCACTCGAGTCCCCGCCTATCGGCAACCCGGATATCAGGGTCTCCGTGCGGCAGACCTTCGGGATCGACTTCGATATGGACGTCCCCGCGTTCAGCCAGCCGACCGAGCTCGTGCCCGACCTCGACGAGGTCTACGTTTTCGACCGCGACACCACGCTCTCGATTCTCGCGGGCTTTGCCTATAACCGCCGCGTCATCATCCAGGGCTATCACGGTACCGGCAAATCGACTCATATCGAGCAAGTCGCGGCACGGCTCAACTGGCCGTGCATCCGTGTCAATCTCGACAGCCATATCAGCCGCATCGACCTCGTGGGCAAGGATGCGATCGTAATCCGCGACGGCAAGCAGGTGACCGAGTTTCGAGAGGGCCTGCTGCCGTGGGCGCTTCAGCATCCGACGGCCCTCGTGTTCGACGAGTACGACGCCGGGCGCCCGGACGTCATGTTCGTGATCCAGCGCGTGCTCGAGGTTGAGGGCAAGCTCACGCTCCTCGACCAGAACCGCGTGATCCGCCCCCATCCCGCCTTTCGCCTGTTCGCGACGGCGAACACGATCGGCCTCGGCGACACGACCGGCCTCTATCACGGCACCCAGCAGATCAATCAGGGCCAGATGGACCGCTGGAACATCGTGGCAACCCTCAACTATCTGCCCCACGACGAGGAGGTGAAGATCATCATCGCCAAGGCGCCTTCCTATGACACCGAAGGGGGTAAAAAGACGATTTCGGCGATGGTAGCGCTTGCCGACCTCACGCGGAGCGGCTTCATCGCCGGCGACATCTCGACCGTCATGTCGCCGCGCACCGTGATCACCTGGGCCGAGAACGCCGAGATCTTCCACGACATAGCCTTCGGCTTCCGCGTCACGTTCCTCAACAAGTGCGACGAGGCGGAACGCGCGATCGTGGCCGAATATTATCAGCGTTGTTTCGGCACCGAGCTCGGCGAGTCGTCCGTCAAGGTGGGCTCGGCCTGATCGGCCGGGAGCACCGATGTCGGGAGATCGCAGCCAAGACAACCCCCTCGAGGAGTTCCGCCAGATAACGGCGGCGACGATGCGGGCGATCAGCCGCGAGCCCGAGGTGAGCGTCACCTTCTCCCCGGATCGCCCCTCGCTCGCCGGAACGGCCGCCCGCCTGCCCATGCCCTCGCGCGAGCTGCCACCCGGCGAAGTCGCGGTCGTGCGCGGCGAAGCCGACAGCTTCGCACTCCGCCTGCGTTACCACGACGCGGCCCTTCACGCAAAGCGCCAGCCCGCCGGCCCTACGGCGCGCGCGGTCTTCGACACAATCGAGCAGGTGCGCGTCGAGGCGTTGGGTGCTCGCACCATGGCGGGCGTTCAATCGAACCTTGCCGCCGCTCTCGTCGATCAGTGCCGCCAGCGCGGCTACGCCCGCGTTCACGCCAAGGAAGATGCCCCGATTCCCGACGTGATCGGCCTCCTCGCGCGCGAGGTCCTGATGGGGAACGCGACCCCACCCGCAGCACGGCGGATGGTCGATTTTTGGCGTTCCTCCCTCGAAAGCAAAGTGAGCCGGGACATCGCCGAGCTCGGCCGCTGCCTCGCCGACCAGGCGCACTACGCCGACGTGGCGCGCCAGCTCATCCGCGATCTCGAACTCGACGACGAGGACGCCTCCGATAGCGAGCTTGACGACGAAAACGCCGAAGGCGAGGACGCCTCGGCCGATGCCGACTCGGAAGCGGGCGACAGCGAGGGATCGAGTGCCGCCTCGGGCATGACCCAGGAGGCCCAGGAGGGTGCTTCGCGCGACGGCAGCGACGCCGACGCCGGAGAGGCCGAGGGCGAGATGATGCCCGGCTCGGGCGACGACGACTCGAGTCGGCCCGGACGCGCCGTCCGGCCGCTCGGCGATTTGCGCAACGATCGCAACGAGCCTTATTACCGCGCCTTCACGGCCCAGTTCGACGAGACGGTCGAAGCCGACAAGCTGTGCGACCCACAGGAGTTGGCGCGGCTCAGGATGCATCTCGACCAGCAGCTTTCCAACCTGCAAGGGGTCATCACGCGGCTCGCCAACCGCCTGCAGCGCAAGTTGCTCGCGAAACAGACGCGCGCATGGGACTTCAACGTCGAGGAGGGCATTCTCGACACGGCGCGCCTTCACCGCGTTGTCGTCAATCCGGTCTTTCCGCTCTCCTATAAGATCGAGCGCGAGACCGAGTTCCGCGACACGGTGGTCACACTTCTCATCGACAATTCGGGCTCGATGCGCGGCCGGCCAATCACCGTCGCCGCGATGAGTGCCGACATCCTCGCGCGCACGCTCGAGCGCTGTGCCGTCAAAGTCGAGATCCTGGGCTTTACCACGCGCGCCTGGAAGGGCGGGCAGGCGCGCGAAAAATGGCTGGCCGAAGGCAAGCCACCTGGCCCCGGCCGGCTCAACGATCTGCGCCACATCATCTACAAGGCCGGCGACGCGCCCTGGCGGCGGGCGCGCAAAAACCTCGGCCTCATGCTCCGCGAAGGCATTCTCAAGGAAAACATCGACGGCGAAGCGCTTCTCTGGGCGCACAACCGGCTCATCGCGCGCACGGAGCAGCGCCGCATCCTCATGGTGATTTCCGACGGCGCGCCTGTCGACGACTCGACCCTTTCGGTCAATCCGGGCAATTACCTCGAACGGCACCTTCGCGACGTGATCCAGTGGATCGAGCGCTATTCGCCGGTCGAGCTGGTCGCGATCGGCATCGGCCACGACGTGACGCGTTATTATAGCCGTGCGGTCACGATCGTGGATGCCGAGCAGCTCGGCGGCACCATGATGG
This sequence comes from Alphaproteobacteria bacterium, assembly GCA_035625915.1. Lineage (NCBI taxonomy): Bacteria > Pseudomonadati > Pseudomonadota > Alphaproteobacteria > Alphaproteobacteria bacterium. Next base: position 67,014 of record DASPOR010000117.1, read on the forward strand.
AAAAACTCACCGAGCTCTTTGACGAGCAACAGGCAAAGCCGACACCCGGCCATCAGGTCCGCAAAATCCGCCGCGGACGCTGAGGGCTGGACGCCCCTCCGCAGCACGACCCATCCGGCAATGCCGGCGTGTTCCCCGCCTCCTCATCGAGCGCGGTACGATTCGATGCCATGCTATGCAGATCGCCCCGCCTGAGGGTGGGCGATCCTATCCGGCGCTGTTTTGAAGCGCGCGTAGTTCCGCCGCAAGGGCGGCAATCGGCTTCTCCCAGTCCTGGTCGGCCTGCCGGCGGAGCACAACAGCACTTGGAAACCAGGGTAGTTTCCGTCCGCGCATGAGCCACGGCCATCCGGCCGGCGTGGGCGCAAGCACGAAGACCTTTTTCCCGAGCGCCCCCGCGAGGGCGGCGATCCGACCGGGCGGTGCGACGACGAGATCGCAGCCATCGATGCGTGCCGCCAGTGCGTCGAGATCGGCAGCACCCGGCCAATGGCCGAGTCGGTCCTGCGGCACCTGCCCATGCGCCTCGATCACCGCCGACGGCTCGGGCTCGAGGCTCGCGAAATCGAATCCCGGGAGATCGAAAACCGGCCCGAGGGCTGCGAGCGGCAGGCGGGCCGGATCGCGTGCGGGCCAGCTCGCCTCGCCTCGCCATGCCAGCCCGAGCTTCAGCCCGGCACCGCGCGCGCGGTAGCGCTCCCGCCACGTCGTGGTCGCGCGCAGATCGGCGACGAGATAGCCGGCCGCGTGCGTGAATTCCACGGGCCGCCGGCGCAGGTGACCGGGCAGGCTGCCGAGCGGGATCGCCGCATCGAATGCCGTGGTCGGCACTTCCGCAGCGACAATTTCCAGGTTGGGGTACGAGCGGCGAAGAAGCGTGCCGACCCCCCCATCGCCACAAAAAGACGCACGCACCCCGCTCGCCATGAGATCGGCGAAGGAATGGAGGCAGAGGATTGCTTCCACCCCGGCACCTTCGCCCTCGACCAGCAGGTTGAGGGGAGCACCCGCCGCATTCGTGCGAGCCTTGCCGTCCCACGCGGGTGCGACAAGCTTTCGCTCCGGTGCGCCGGGCACGCGCCAGCGCCATTCATAGCCGCGCCAGCCGCGTGCGTATTTGCCGCTCGCGAGCAGTGCTAGGGCTTCGTGATAATGGGCGAGCGCATGCTTTGCGTCGGCGCGCAGCGCGCGAGCGTAAGCCGCAAGTGCGGGAGCCGACTTGCCGAGGGCGAGATAGGCGTCGCCCAAACATCGGAACGCCTCGGCATTGGTGGGGTCGATTGCACTCGCCGTCTGAAAATGGAGGATGGCAAGCTCGGTCTTGTAGCGCGTCTCCAGGATGCGGCCGAGGCCGAGATGCGCCTTCGATCGCCGGGGATCCTTCACGAGCACCGCTCGGAAGCGCGCCTCCGCCTGCCCGTAGTTTTCGCGCGCAAGAAGCGTCAAGCCCTGCATCATGAGGCTGTCGACGTCCCTGTCCTCGTCGTCGGGACTCGGCCCGGCGTTCTCGACCTCGTCGAGCAACGCTTCGCCGTCGTCATCCCCGGCGGGTGCGGGCGGGTCGGCTGGAATCATGACGGCGATCTCCGATCGGAAACGCGGCCTTAACCGCAACGCTAAGGAACCCCCGCGCGGCCGTCAATCGAGGGGGGCCGTGTGGGCAAGTCTAACATCGCCCCCGTTTTGGCGATTATCACTTTGACTCAGCAGGTTTCATGGGGTATCAGAATACCGCGAACGCGACGCCCCCGGCGGTAGGGCCATTAAGGATGGAGGAGATAACCGGCGGCATGGTTGCTGCTGGAATGGAAGCCTATTCTGTTTGGCGTAAAAGTGAGGAGGGCGCGGTTGAGCGTTGGATCGCTGACATGGTGTCGCGAGTTTATGTGGCTATGGATTCCGAGCGTCCGCGGTAGGCGGAATTATGTCTGCAAGACGATCCTCTAATTTTTCTACTTCCACAATGAAATCAGAAATTTCATCTCCAATTATTT
>DASPOR010000118.1 GCA_035625915.1 Alphaproteobacteria bacterium
TATCCGTGGGTGCGGCCATATCGGCCGATCCGAATGCGGGCACGGTCGCCATCGCCGCCGACGGGTCGATTGCGGAAACGCCCGGCGGCTTCGTGAGCGCGAGCGCACTTGCACTCTCATCGGGGGTGGGGATCGGCACCAGCGGTGCTGCATTCGATATCTCGGCTCGGCATGTGAGTGCCGTGAACATGGGTGTTGGGGGGATCGATATCGCCAATTCCTTGGCGAGTGGTGCGACGGCGACGTTCTCGAATGTCGAGACGATGGCGGGTGACATTACAATTGCGCAGACGGGCGGCAACTTGGCGCTCGGCAATGCGGCGACCGATGTTTCCGGAAATTTGACCGTCGAAGTCGCCGGTGGTGGGAATCTGAGTGCAACCGACCTCACGACCCACGGTGGGGGCGATGTGACGCTCGATGCATCCGCGCACGGCAATATCCTGCTGAACGGAGCCGTCAACGCGACTGGCAGCGTGATTGCCAAGGCGGATGACGACCTGACGCTCATGGGTGCAACCATCGCGTCGGGCGGACAGGTGACATTAGTCGCGGACAATCAGGCGCCGTCGAGCCCGAATATCGGGTCCGGGCAATTCATCGTGAACGGGGTGGCGAGCATCTCAACCGTGTCCGGGGACGGGATCGGCATTTTCACGGCGCGCAGCAGTCAAAATCAAATCGACGGCAGCCTGACGCTCAACGGCATTGCTTTGGCATCACAACCAAAAGTTGCCATATTCGATACTTGGTTTTCGCCCTCGATCGCCTTCGGAAGCTCGCCCTTCACCATATTCTTCAAGGACTCGACCATGAACGCCCCGCCGCCCTCGGTCGAAACACCCGCCACGGCGATGACGGCGCCTTTCACGCTTCCGCCAAGCTTCGAGGACACGTCCGTCCTCACCCAATCCGACGATTTGATCTTCGGACAGAATTCGTTCCCGGTCGCCTTCGGCATTCTCTACGGCCAAGGTGCTAGCAAGCCCGACGGCTTCATGATCCAGGCGAGCAGCTTCGATATCGTGCCCGACAGCTTTTCGACCTTGAGCCGGAAGGTCTTCCTCGATCTGCAAAACCCCGCGACCGAGCTTCAAGGAATTGAGATCGAGGCGGCCACGAAGGCGGACAATGTGCTTGAGCGGGGATATTCCGGCGGTGGGGGTAGCGACGACGCGATCTCGTGCGCCGAGCTCCAATCCGTCCTGCCCGTCCTCAACAGCTCGACGGCAGAGAAGAATTACCAAGAGAGCTGCGAAAGTGCGCGCGCCAACGACGCACCCGAGCTTCGCAACCAGCACTTCTACCGGCCGGTCCTTCGCTGAAGTAGATCGCCCGGCGCGGCCTGTGCCGCATCCGGGAGCGTGATATTGGCAAGAAACTGCCGTGTTGCGTCCGGCCAGGAAAAGGAGAGCGCGTGGGCGCGGCATTCGTCGGCGTTCAATGTCAAGGCGCCCTCGATCGCTTCGGCGAGATTTTCGCGCATGCAGCCGGGACCGTTCGGTCCGACCACGTCGAGCGGTCCCGTGATCGGATAGGATGCGACCGGAAGCCCCGACGCGAGGGCTTCGAGCAGGACCAAGCCGAAGGTGTCGGAAAGGCTCGGGAAGACGAAGACGTCCGCTGCCGCATAGAACGCGGCCAGCGTGTCGTCGTCGACATAGCCCGTATAGCGCGCGTTGGGATATCGGTCCTTGAGCTTCTTGAGCTGCGGCCCCGCACCCACGACGTATTTCGTGCCGGGCAGATCGAGGCGCAAGAAGGCATCGATGTTCTTTTCGACGGCGACCCGCCCTGCATAGAGATAAATCGGCCGGCGGTCGTGAAGGAAATTCTTCGATCGCGGGCGGAAGAGTTCGCCGTCGACCCCGCGCGACCATGGCATGAGATTGGCAAAGCCGCGGCTTGCCAAACGCTCCTTCATCGTTTCAGTCGGCACCATGACCGCGCGCGAGGGCGCATGGAACCGGCGCATGAAGCCGTAACCGATTTCGAGCGTATAGGGCACACGCGCCTCGAGATACTCGGGAAAAGCCGTGTGGTAGGCGGTCGTGAAGGAAAGGCCGTGCTTCAGGCAGTAGCTTCGTGCGGCATTGCCGAGCGGCCCCTCGGTCACGATGTGGACGGCATCGGCCGCGGCGGCGTCGATGCGACGGTTGACTTCGCGTTGGGGAAAGATCGCGAGCGGGATTTCCGGATAGCTCGGGCATGGAATGCAGCGGAAGCCGTCGGGTGAGATCACTGCCGTCCGGTGGCCGAACGCCTCGAGATGCCGGATCGTTTCCTTGAGCGTCCGGACCACGCCATTCACCTGGGGCGGCCAGGCATCGGTGACGAGCAGGATCTTCATCCCGCGTCAGGCCGTGATACCTGGAGGGTGCGCATCGACATGCTCCAAGCGCCGCCCTGTCGATCGTTCGATGTCTGTCATTCGAAGCTCGACCCGCAATATATGGATGCGGTCCACCCATCGACCGCGAATTGTTGAGCGGTTGATACAGGGAGTCCGTGACGGATTGATGACGGCGCGAAAACGATGCGGCATCGCTACTCAGAGAAATCCGGTCGAAAGCCACGGCACGGCGGCGACGACGATCAAGGCCACGATAAGGGCCGCGAGATAGGGCCAAACGCGCCGCATGCTGTCGTCGGGCGAGACTCGGCCGATGGCGCAGGCGGCGTAGAACCCGACCCCGAAGGGTGGTGCGAAGAGGCCGATTCCCATGGCGAGGATGACCACCATCGCGTAGTGCACCTCATGAACGCCAACCGCGCGCGCGACGGGAAAAAGAAGCGGGCCGAACAGCACGATCGCCGGAATGCCTTCGAGCACGCTTCCGAGGATCACGAAGGCGACGACTGTGATCGCGAGGAATCCCGCATGCCCGCCCGGCACACTTGCCATCGTCGTGACGAGCTGACGCGAGAAGCCGGATTGCGTTAGCGCCCAGGCCATCGCGGTCGCGGTGCCGATGATGAGAAGGATCGCGCCCGAAAGCGACGCGGTTTCCACGAGGAGCGGATAGATCCTGCGCAACGGGAACTGGCGATAGACGAAAATGCCGACGACCGCCGTGTAGATGACGCCGACGGTCGAGACCTCCGTCGCAGTCGCCGCCCCTTTGACGACAGCCGCCCGGATCAGGAACGGCAGCACCAAGGCCGGCAGCGAGACCACGAAAGCGCGCAGTACTTCTCGCGCACGTGCCTTACGCACGTGGGTAATGTCCTCGCCCCTCGAGCGGAAATAGCACACCACGACGAGGGCCGCCGCCGCGACGAGGGCCGGGATCAGGCCGCCCGTAAAGAGTGCCGAGATGGAAACGCCGGTCACCGAGCCGATCGTGATGAGGACGAGGCTCGGCGGGATCGTTTCGGCCATGGCGCCAGACGAGGAAAGGAGGGCCACAAGCTCCCCGGGTTCGGCCCCGCGCCGCCTCATCTCCGGAAAGAGGACGGGTGCGACGGCCGCCATGTCGGCCGCCTTCGAGCCGGATATTCCCGAGACGAGATACATCGCCCCGAGCAGCACATAGGCGAGGCCGCCTCGGACATGCCCTAGGAGCGAGGCGAGAAAATCGACGAGCACCTTGGCAAGCCCCGTGATCTCGATGAGCAGGCCGAGGAAGACGAAAAGCGGTACCGACAGCAGCACGAACGTGGTCATGCCCTCGTCCATCCGACCGACCACAGTCAAAAGCGGAACATGGGTCGTGAGTGCGAGATAGGAAAACGTCGCGAGCCCGAATGCGAATGCGATGGGCACGCCCGCCGCGACGCATGCCGCAACGCCGATGACGAAAAACAACACGAGATTGAGATTGCCGAGCGAGATCAGCACGGGCTTGAGGAGCCAAAGCCCCGCCCCGGCCGCCGACAGCAAGACAAGCGCGCCAACCGTATATCGCAGCGTGGAACGTTCGACCAAACGCGAAACGGCGATCACGAGCATAAGCAGAATGCTCACGCCGATCGCAGCCACCCGATAACCGTCGCGGATCTCAAGCGGTGGGGCCGTGATGTCCCATTGAAACAGGAAATATTCGATGGAAGGCGGCAGAATCTGCAAAAGGAAGAGGGCTACCGCGACCGCGGCAAAACTGTCCCACCATCGTCGCCACGAGGCGCCCGCGAAGCCGACGACTGCCGTCAGCCGCATGTGCTCCCGGCGCCGAAGTGCAATCACGGCGCCGATCATGGCAAGCCAAAGGAAGAGGATCGAGGCTAGGCCGTCGGACCAAGTGAGCGGGCGGTTGAAGACGTAGCGGGAAACCACACCGGCGAAGAGTACGGCGATCTCAACCACGACCAAGATCGCTGCGGGCACCTCGGTCAGCCAACCCATGACGGCGTCGAAGCGGGGGAACCGAGCCCCGACCCGCACCTCGGCTCCGACCGCCTGCATTTCGGAAGCGATCGCGGCGGATTCCACAGGGGCGGTGCCGTCGGTCATGGCGCCCGCCCGATCGTCACGGGCGCCATCACGCAAGCTGGCCGACGGACGCCTCGAGGACACCCCAGGCCTCGGCGCCGTATTTGTCCTTCCACTCGGCGTAGAACCCGGCCTTGCGAAGCGCGTCCCGGAAGAGCTGGGCATCGGGGTTATTGAAGGCCATGCCCTTTTGGACGAGCTCGTCCTGCAGCGAATCGTTGAGGGCGCGCACGTCCCCGCGCTCGAGAAGTGCCGCCGCGTTCAAGTTGTGCTCGACGATCTCCCGTAGATTCTGCGGAAGTGCCGTCCACGCCCTCGCGTTGGCGAGGAACCAAAATCCGTCCCACATGTGGTTCGTGACGGAGACGTACCTTTGCACCTCGTAGAATCGGTTCAAGCTGATGAGCGTGAGGGGGTTTTCCTGACCTTCTACAACCTTGGTCTGGAGTGCTGAATAGACTTCGGCGAAATTCATGCTGGTGGGCGATGCGCCAAACGCCTTGAACATCGAGGTCCAGAGCGGACTTACTGGCACCCTGATCTTGAAACCCTTGAGGTCCTCGGGTGTTGCGATTGGGTGCGTGCTCGAGGTGATTTGGCGATAGCCGTTGTCCCACATATTCTCGAAGGCAAAGAGGCCGGATTTCGCAATCGCCGCGCGCACGTGAGCGCCGAGTGCGCCGTCCATTGCGGGCCACACCTGGTCGTAGCTCTTGAATGCAAAACCGATTCCGTTGATCGACGCGACTGGCACGAGCGTGGAAAGGATAAGGCCGGAGAGGATGAAAAACTCCAGAGCGCCGGTGCGGACCTGGGACAACATATCCGTGTCGCCGCCGAGCTGATTGTTGGGGAAGAGCTGGATTTCGATCCGCCCGCTCGTCTCCTCCCGAATTTTCGTCACGGCTTCCCGCAGCCGCACGTTCATCGGATGCGTCTCGACGTTGTTGTCGGCGAGTTTATATGTGAATTCGGCGGCGCTGGCGCGGTGCCTGAGAATCCCGAATGCCGCGATGCCGCCCGTTGCCGCCGCCGCGCGCAAAAGCCTTCGCCGACCGATCTTGCCCGTCATTTGGCCTCCCTCTCGATATTCCTACCGCCCACCGCCCCACCCGCTCCGATATGGCACGGAAAAGGGCGGCGGCGAAAGACTTCCCGATTATATTGCGTAATTATGCCGTACGCCCGCGCCCGAGCGACCGGTACTGGCGCGGCTGGAATGCGCTTGCAGCGCACCGCGAGGTGGCGCGGGATCGTGCCAGGGATGTCGACGTTATGCGTCCGGCCGAGTGCTGCAATCAGTGCTGCAATCAAGGGGGGCTGCTCGAAAGTCTACTTGAGCTGTGCGGCGACCTTCTCGATCCCGGCATTGGCGCAGGCTTCGTCCTTTTCCGCGCCCGGCGAGCCCGAAACGCCAATGGCGCCGATGACCTCGTTGCCGGCCTTGATCGGGACCCCGCCGCCGAGCGCAATCGTGCCGGCGGTATCCTTTAGTCCAGCCACCTCGGGGGTGGTCAGGACGCGGGTGGCCCATTCGGCCGAGGTTCGCTTGAATGTCACCGAGGTAAATGCCTTGCGCCGGGCGGTCGAAAGGGTGTGGGGGCCGCTTCCCTCGTCGCGAATGACGACCTTGTCGAGACCTTCGCGGTCAAGGACCGCGATGCTGACATGGTTGCCGTCCGCGCGGCATTTTTCGAGGGCCCCTTGCGCAATCGCTTGCGCCAGATCAAGCGAGAGCGCTTTCTCGGTAATGACACCTTGTGCGAGTGCTGAGGCAGTGGGAAGGGCGAGCAAAAGCGCCGCAAGGACAAAGCAAACAAGCGAACGAGCACGTGACATCCGATTTCCTCCTCTGACGACGGGTGCGGCCGAGAAGGCGCGTTCCCGAGCGGCCGGATTGTGTCAGGTTCGCCAACCTGGCGCCATCCACGCGGCGGTCAAATCTTGTTGAGCGACCGGCCAGGACGCAAGCCGGCCTTGGGACGCTTACGGGAAAAATCGCACTGGCCCTTCAAAACGAAATCGCTAAAGTACGCGACCTGAGAATATCGCTGAGGGTGGCCGTCTGGCCTCTGGCACCGTGCAAAAATATTCGATTTTCAGCTTGGCTCGGCATGCGCTGACGGGGCACCGCGACTGGCCTCGCGCTTGGCGCGATCCGGAGCCGAAGCCCGCCTACGATGTCGTCATCATCGGCGGTGGAGGACACGGCTTGGCGACGGCCTATTATCTGGCCAAGGAACACGGCGTCACCAAGGTGGCGGTGCTGGAGAAGGGCTGGCTCGGCGGAGGCAATACCGGGCGAAATACCACCATCGTGCGCTCAAACTATCTTCTCCCCGCCAACGCCCATTTCTACGAATGGTCGCTCAAACTGTGGGAAGGTCTCAGCGCCGACCTCAATTACAACGTGATGTTCAGCCAACGCGGAGTGCTCAATCTCGCCCACTCGGACTCCCAGCTCGACAGCTATGCGCGCCGCGGCAACGCCATGCGGCTTCACGGCATCGACGCCGAGCTTCTGACCCGCGAACAGGTGCGCGATTTGGTCCCGCTGCTCGATTGTTCTGAGCGCGCGCGCTTTCCGGTGGCCGGCGGCCTCTTTCAGCCGCGCGGGGGTACGGCGCGCCATGACGCAGTCGCCTGGGGATATGCGCGCGCCGCCGACGCCCGCGGCGTCGATATCATCCAGAATTGCGAGGTCACCGGCATCGAGCGCGAGGGCGGACACATCGTTGCGGTCGAGACCTCGCGGGGGCGTATCAAGGCTGACAAGATCGGCATTGCCGTGGCCGGGCACAGCGGCCATGTTGCGGCGATGGCGGGCATTCGCCTGCCGATTGAATCCCACCTCCTTCAAGCGATGGTGTCGGAGCCGCTCAAGCCGATGCTCGACACGGTCGTCACCTTCGGTGCCGGTCATTTCTATGTCAGCCAATCCGACAAGGGTGAGCTGGTCATGGGTGGCGATCTCGACATGTACAACAGCTACGCCCAGCGCGGGAACTTGCCGGCACTCGAGGAAGTGGCCGCAGGCGGGGCACAGCTTTTCCCGATCATGACCCGGCTAAGGATGATGCGGCATTGGGGTGGGGTGATGGATATGACGATGGACGGCAGCCCGATCATCGGGCCGCTCCCGGTCGGCGGCCTCTATCTCGACGGCGGATGGTGCTATGGCGGCTTCAAGGCGACACCCGGCTCGGGCTGGGTCTTTGCCCACACGATCGCGCAGGATCGGCCCCACCCCCTCTGCGAAGCCTTCTCGCTCGAGCGGTTCGCGCGCGGCGCCACGATCGACGAGAGGGGCGCTGGCCCCACCCCCAATGCCCATTGAGGACACGCTGGCATGCTGCTGATTGAATGCCCCTGGTGCGGCAAGCGCGACCAAACGGAATTCACCTACGGCGGCGATGGCACGCTTTTGCGCCCGGCAAGCACCGCGCCATTGGAGGCATGGCACGACTACGTCTACCTGCGGGATAATCCGCGTGGCCGCCACACGGAACTCTGGCAGCACACGTCGGGCTGCCGCCAGTGGATTCGGGTCGTGCGCGACACCTTGACCCATGAGATTTCCGGATGTTCCCCGGCCAGGTCGCCTTTGGACGATCGGAAGTCATGAGCCAACCGTTCCGCAATGGCCAGGGCGGCCTCATCGATCGTGGGCGCAGCATCGCCTTCACCTTCGACGGTAGGCCCTATGAAGGTCATCCGGGCGACACGCTGGCCTCGGCCCTCTTGGCGAACGGCGTGCAACTCGTCGGGCGCAGCTTCAAGTATCATCGCCCGCGCGGCGTCTATACGGCGGGGCCCGAGGAGCCGAACGCTCTTGTGCGGCTCGGTAGAGGTGCGCGCGCCGAGCCCAATAGCCGCGCGACAATGGTTGAGCTTTTCGACGGCCTTGTCGCGGAAAGCCAGAACCGTTGGCCGAGCCTTGGATTCGATGCCGGCGCGGTGGCCAATCTGCTGTCGCCAATCTTTCCTGCGGGCTTTTACTACAAAACCTTCATGTGGCCCCCGGACCGATGGCCGTTCTACGAAAAATACATCCGCAAGGCGGCGGGCCTCGGCATAACGGCGCGTGAGCCCGATCCGGATCGTTACGAGAAGCGCCACTTTCATTGCGACGTGCTGGTCGTGGGCGGTGGTGCGGCGGGACTTGCGGCCGGACTTGCCGCGGGGCGCGCGGGCGCACGGGTGCTCCTCGCCGACGAGACCGCCGCATGGGGCGGACAGCTCAAACGCGAGCGGATGACAATCGATGGGAAACCAGCCCTCGATTGGGTTGGCCGCACCATTGCCGAATTGCAATCGCTCCCGGAGGTCACGGCCCTTTTGCGGACCACCGCGTTCGGCTATTACGATCACAACCTCGTGGCCCTTGCCGAGCGGGTGTGTGACCACCTCTTGGAGCCGCCACCCTACCAACCGCGCGGCCGGCTGTGGTTCGTCCGCGCGGGGCAAGTCATTATCGCGAGCGGCGCTGTCGAGCGTCCCCTCGTATTCTCCGGCAACGATAAGCCCGGCATTATGCTGGCAAACGCGGCGCGCGCCTACGCCAATCAATTCGCGGTTCGTGCGGGACGTAGTGCCGTCATCTTCACGAATCACGACGACGCCTATCGCAGTGCGCTCGATCTTGCGGACGCGGGCGTTGCGCTCGCCGCCGTGGTTGACGCGCGAGCGGACGCAAGCGGACCCTTGATCGCTCGCGTGCGCGCCAAGGGGATCGAGGTTCTCGCCGGCCATGCCGTGGTCGCCGCAAACGGCGGGCGGCGAATTGCCGGCGTCGATGTGCGCGCACTCGACGGCGGTGGTGCGCCGACCGGCCAGGCGCGTGACATTGCCTGCGACCTGCTCGGCGTGTCGGGCGGATGGAGCCCGAGCGTCCACCTCCACAGCCAGTCGGGCGGCAAGATTGCCTATCGGGAGCCGATCGCCACTTTCGTACCGGATGCGCCCAAGCAGGCAACCCGCTCGGTGGGCGCTGCACGCGGAGTCTTCGGCCTTGCCGCTTGCCTCGCGGACGGCTTCGAAGCAGGCGCTTATGCTGCCCGCGACACTGGGTTCGGCACCGGCGCTGCACCGCCTTCGCCGCGGGCGGACGAGGAACGCGAGGCAGAAATCCGCCCGATCTGGGTCGTCGGCTCGCACGACGGTGCGAAGGGAAAGCGCTTTGTCGATATCCAGGACGATGTCACGGTCGAAGACGTTGGGCTCGCGGCGCGCGAGGGTTATCGCTCGGTCGAGCATCTCAAGCGCTACACGACACTCGGCATGGGTACGGATCAGGGCAAGACGTCCAACGTGAATGGCTTGGCCATCATGGCCGAGCTACGCGGAGAGGCGATACCGGCCGTTGGCGTGACGACGTTCCGTCCGCCCTATACGCCGGTGACGTTCGGCGTCATGGTCGGACGCGAAACCGGCAAGCACTTTGCCGCGACCCGGCGCACGCCCATGCACGATTGGCACGAGGAGCAGGGTGCGGCTTTCGTCGACGCCGGGTTATGGCTCCGCCCGCGCTATTATCCTCGCGCGGGCGAGGATATGCGGGCGGCCTCCGCACGCGAGGCGCGGCACGTCCGCGAGGCGGTCGGTCTCGTCGATGTCGGCACGCTCGGCAAGATCGACGTGCAAGGCCCCGATACCGCCGCATTTCTGAACCGAGTTTATGTCAACGGTTGGAGCACGCTGCCCATCGGCAAGGCCCGTTACGGCCTGATGCTGCGCGAGGACGGAATGGTGTTCGATGACGGCACCACCTCGCGCGTGGGCGAGCACCGCTATTTCATGACCACGACCACCGCGAACGCGGCAAAGGCCCTGAGCCATCTCGAATATTATCTCCAGGTCGTATGGCCGGAGCTCAGGGTCCACGTGACGTCGGTTACCGAGGAATGGGCGGCCATGGCGCTTGCCGGTCCACGAAGCCGTGCCGTACTGGCGAAGCTTGTCGACATCGACGTGGGCGATGGAGCGCTTCCTTATATGGGTGTGGTGGACTGCCGCATCGCAGGCATTCCGGCCCGCGTGTTCCGTATCAGCTTTTCGGGCGAGCTCGCTTACGAAATCAACGTGCCCGCCGATTGGGGCCGTGCCGTGTGGCAGTTGGCGATGGAAACCGGACGCGCCGAGAACATCATCGCCTACGGCACTGAGGCGATGGGAACGTTGCGGGTCGAGAAGGGCCACGTGGCCGGGCCCGAACTCAACGGCCAAACCACGCCCTACGATCTCGGTCTCGGCCATCTGGTCAGTACCAAGAAGGACTTTATCGGCCGCGTCCTTCTTCAACGTCCCGCATTGCAGGATCCGAACCGGATGCGGCTCGCGGGGCTCGTACCCGTCGACGGAAAAACGCGGATCCGCGCCGGCGCGCAAATCGTCGAGTCCGAGGGTGGGAAGGGGCCGGCCGTCGGGCATGTGACGTCGGCCGCGACAAGCCCGACACTCGGCCATCCGATCGCCCTTGGTCTTGTCGAGCGCGGCATGGAGCGCAAGGGCGAGACTCTTTACGCCAGTTATCCATTGCGCGGAGAGGTGGTGCCGGTCCGCGTGAGCGATGCGGTCTTTGTCGATCCCGAAGGGAGACGTCTTCGTGGCTGAACTTCCCGCGCGCCGGTCTGCCCTTGTCGATGTCGTGAAACCCGGCAATTTCGGAACCGTGCCGAGTTCCGGGCCCGGGGTCACGCTCGCCTTGCGCAGCAGCCTTGCCATTATTCAGGTCGCGGTCGAACCTCACCAATTCGACGCGGTGGCAGCCCGCGTCAGCGCCACACTCGATCTTAAATTGCCGCGCGAGCCAAACCGCGCGACCGTCTCCGGAGAACATGCGGCCCTTTGGACGGGGCCGGGGCGGTTTTGGATCGTCGGACCGGATGAGGCCGATCTTGAAGTGGCCCTCGCGCGCGCCCTCGATGGCGTCGGGGCTGCGATAACCGGTCTCGGGCATTCGCGCACCGTAATTCGTTTGACCGGTCAGCGTGTGCGCGATCTCCTCGGCAAGGGGTGCGGGCTTGATTTTCATCCCCGCACGTTCCGTGCCGGTGCGGCGCTGCAAAGCAACTACGAGAAGATCGGCGTTCTACTTCACGCCCTCGATGATGCCCCCACGGTCGATCTCTTCGTCTATCGTGGGTTTGCATTTTCGCTCTGGAATCATCTCGTCGACGGCGCGCTCGAATTCGGCTGCCGCATCGTCGCATGAGCGGGTCGCACGTTCCCGGCTACCGGATCGCGTCGAAGAACGCCGTGCCGCCAAGCGCCTTGAGCGCCCTGCCTGCCGCTTTGCCGATGTCGATGGCGTCAGCGCGCGGACCCGTTTGGGTCGCCCGATGGAGCACGCTGCCGTCCGGCAGGGCGACGAGGGCGCGAAGGGTCAGCATTCCAGTCGAGTCGATCTCCGCGAGGCCCGCGATCGGCGTGCGGCAGGATCCTTGAAGCTCATCGAGCAAAGCGCGCTCGGCGGCGATGCGCGACGCGGTTTCGGCGTGATTGATGGGTTCAAGCCATGCGTGCGCTCCATCGTCTCCAGCACGGATTTCGACGCCAATGGCGCCTTGCCCCGCTGCGGGCAGCATCTCCTCGGGGGTTAGCAGCCTGCGTGCGGCATCCTCGCGCCCGATGCGCCGCAGTCCGGCGAAACCAAGGAGTGTTGCGTCGAACTGCCCTTCCGCAACCTTGCGGATGCGGGTGTCGGCATTGCCGCGTATGGGTCGTACTTTCAGGTTGGGCCAGCGGTTGAGGACCTGCGCCTGACGGCGAAGCGAACTGGTGCCGATTGTCGCGTTCGCGGGCAAGTCGCCGAAATCGGCGGCATTGAACGAAACAAACGCGTCGCGCGGGTCGCCTCGCTCAAGGAAGCAGGCGAGAGCCAGACCATCGGGCAGCCAAGTCGGGATGTCCTTCACCGAATGAACCGCCAAGTCGATGCGTCGCTCGAATAGCGCTTCGTCGATCTCCTTGACGAAAAGACCTTTGCCGCCGATTTCCGCAAGGGATCGGTCCTGAATTTTGTCGCCGGTCGTCTTGATCGGTACGATCTCGACAGCGTGTGGTTCGGCGAGCCGCTTGTGGGCTGCGGCAAGCCTATCGCGCACCTCGTGCGCTTGACGGAGCGCCATTTGGCTGCCCCTGGTGCCGATTCGAAGGATTGGACTGCTCATGGACTCTCTTGCGTCAATCGAGGGCTCATTGATCGTGGAGTTTTCGTTGGGGATCAAGTGGTACTTGGCCCCCGTTCCGGCCGACGGGATGCCTGTTGCGTCGTGCACGGATTCGGGGAAAGCTCATCTGCGGCGAACCATAATGGCTGGCCGAGGAAGGGCCGGCCTCGCGGGGAGGAAAACGATGGAGCTTCAGGCGAGCGGGCTACGCGCCGTCGTTACCGCCGGGGCTGCGGGAATCGGCCGCGCGATCGCCGAGACCCTGATTGCGGCGGGTGCCAAGGTTTATGTCTGCGATGTGTCGGCAAAGGCGCTCGCCAGCTTCTCCGAAGCTAATCCCGCGGCCGGAACCAGCCAAGCGGACGTCTCGAACCTCGCTCAGGTCGATCGCCTCTTCGAGAACGTGGCGCGGGCTTTCGGCGGTCTCGACCTTCTCGTGAACAACGCCGGCATCGCCGGACCGACCGGACACGTAGAGGAGGTTGAACCGGCCGATTGGGATCGGACCCTGGCTGTCAATATCAATGGCCAGTTTTACTGCACACGCAAGGCCGTGCCTCTCCTCAAGCAGGCGGGCGGCGGCTCGATCGTCAATATTTCGTCGGCCGCGGGCAAGTTCGGCTTTCCCCTTCGAACGCCATATGCGGCATCGAAATGGGCCATTATCGGATTTACGCAATCGCTCGCGATCGAGCTGGGGCCGTCCAACATACGGGTCAACGCGATTTTGCCTGGCGTCGTCGAGGGGGAGCGAATCGATCGGGTGATCGAGGCGAAAGCCGCTTCCCTCGACATCACTGAAGACGAAATGCGCAAGCGCATGCTGGACAATGTTTCGATGAAATGCATGGTCAGCGCCCAGGATATCGCGAACATGGTGCTTTTCCTCATCTCACCGGCGGGTCAACGCATTTCCGGACAACCGCTCTCCGTCGACGGCCATCTGACATGCCTGAGCTGAAGTCGATGTCGAAGGAGTCCAGGGGCCGGATTGGCATCGTCGGGGCGGGTCTCATCGGCAGATCGTGGGCAATCGTGTTCGCGCGCGCGGGGCATTCGGTTGCAATCTGGGACGGCAATACCCCGGCTGGCCTTGCCTACAGATCGCCTCAAGGCGCGTGCCGCCTGGCGGGATCGGCGTCTGGCCGCCCTGATCGCCCACAAGCGCGCGCGAGACGAAATCGATCGATAGCTTTCGCTTAAAGAGGAGGACACGAAATGGCCGCGAGCCGCAAAGTCATCATCACCTGCGCCGTCACGGGCTCGATTCACACACCGACAATGTCGCCGCATCTACCGATCACGCCGGACGAAGTGGCGCGCGACGCCATCGCCGCGGCGGAAGCGGGGGCGGCGATTCTGCATCTCCACGCGCGCGATCCGAAGAACGGTCGGCCGACGCCGAGCCCGGATGTATTCATGCAATTCCTTCCCCGCATCAAGCAGCAGTCGAACGCCGTCGTGAACATCACGACCGGCGGCGGCCAAGGCATGACCCTGCAGGAGCGCCTCGCAGCACCGCTCAGGGCCAAGCCGGAAATGTGCTCGCTCAACATGGGCTCGATGAACTTCGGGCTTTATCCGATGCTCAATCGCTACAAGGAATGGAAGTACGAATGGGAGCCGCATCATCTCGAGGCGTCGCGTGACTCTATATTCCGCAATACATTCAAGGATATCGAGCACATTCTAAAGGATTTGGGCGAGGGATGCGGCACGCGCTTCGAGTTCGAGTGCTACGACATCGGCCATCTTTACACTCTCGCGCATTTTCTCGATCGCGGGCTGGTCAAACCGCCACTCTTCGTGCAGACGATCTTCGGCATCCTCGGCGGCATCGGGGCCGATCCCGAGAATCTCATGCACATGCGCCGCATCGCCGACAAGCTGTTCGGAAATGCCTATCACTGGTCGATCCTAGCCGCGGGCCGTCACCAGATGAATTTCATCACCATCGGCGCCATCATGGGCGGCAATGTACGCGTCGGGCTCGAGGACAGCCTTTACATCGGCAAAGGCAAGCTAGCCGAGAGCAACGCGGACCAGGTTGCAAAGATCAAACGCATCGTTGAGGAACTTTCCCTCGAAGTGGCGACACCCGACGAAGCGCGGCGTATGCTGGCGCTCAAGGGTGGGGATCAGGTCGCGTTTTGAGGTGAGCGCTCACAAGCCGAGATAGATGCGCCGCACTTGCGGATCATTGGCAAGCTGGCTCGCCGGGCCTTCAAGCACCGTACGTCCGGTTTGCAGGACATAACCGTAGTCCGCGACCTCGAGCGCCAGATGGATCGATTGCTCGGCAAGCAGCAGCGTCAACCCGCCGTCGTGCAGGCGGTCGAGCGTCTCGTAGAGCGTCTCGACGATCGCCGGGGCGAGACCGAGGCTCGGTTCGTCCAGCAGTAGGATACTCGGCTCGCTCATAAGTGCGCGCCCAAGGGCCAGCATCTGCCGCTCGCCGCCCGAAAGCGTTCCGGCACGCTGCTTGCGGCGCTCCTTGAGGCGAGGGAAGAGCTCGTAGACACGCTCGAGAATGGCAGGACCGCGGCGCTTGTCTTGAAGCGAGGTCGTCCCGAGCCTCAGATTCTGTTCGACCGTCTGCGCGGTGAAAAGCCGCCAACCTTCCGGCGAGAGCGCCATTCTCTTGCGCACGATGGCGAAAGCAGGCTCGCCCGCAATACTTTCCCCGCGCCACTCGATCTTGCCCCTTGTGGCCGCCACGAGGCCCGCGATCGCGTTGAGCGTCGTGGTTTTGCCCGCACCGTTCGAGCCGAGAAGCGCTACGATCGTGCCCGATCTCACTTCGAGCGATACGTCAGCCACCCCTACCAAATCCCCATAGCGGACCTCGAGATGCTCGACCTTGAGAAAGTCCACTGGAGGTGCGGTCAAACGATACCCCCTTCTCGGCTTCGGCGCGCGTGCGAATGACCGAGATAGGCGTCGATCACCACCGGGTCGTTGACGACGTCTCTGGGGGCGCCTTGTGCGATCACGTGGCCTTGGTTGAAGACCACGACGCGATTCGCGAGCGTCAGAATCACATCCATGATGTGCTCAACGATGACAAGCGTCACGCCGGTGCGGTGAATGGCGCGCACGAGCTCGATTGCCCGCTGGATCTCCGTTGGATTGAGGCCGGCGAGCGCTTCGTCGAGCAGAATAAGACGCGGTTCCGTCGCCATCGCGCGTGCGAGCTCGAGGCGCTTGCGGCCTGGTGTTCCGAGATTGCCCGCGCGCCGCTCGGCCTTATCGGCGAGGCCGGTTAATTCGAGGACTTGCCGTGCTGCCCGGCGGGCAATCGCCGCATTCGAATGACGCAAAAAAGCACCGACCATCACGTTTTCGAGAACGGTCAGGTCCGCGAACGTCGCGGGGACTTGAAACGTGCGCGCGATTCCGCTCCGCGCATGCATCTCGGGCGTTGCCCTCGTCACATCGACCGTATCGAAGGTTACACGGCCGGCGGTCGGTGTAAGGTCGCCGGCCAGGCAATTGAAGAAGGTCGATTTCCCGGCGCCGTTCGGCCCGATCAACCCGACGATTTCGCCCTCCGCCACCTCGAATGTAGCACCCGAGACGGCGAGGAAGCCGTCGAATGCCATCGTGATGTCGTTGGCCTCAAGCAGCATGGGCGCCTCCCGCATCGGCTTCGGCCCCTGCCGCGCGAGCCCGAACGCGTGCCCTGATACGCTCCGACATCTGAATGAGGCCCCCCGGTTCGAACCGTGCGATCAGGAGGATGATGCCGCCATAAAACACATAGGTCAGGCCCGTCCCTCCGCCGCCGAATATCGAGTTCATTGTGGTCTGCAGAGGCACCAGGATTGTGGCGCCCAAAAGCGGGCCGAGCAGGCGCCCGGCGCCGCCGAGGGCCGCCATGATCACCATATTGACCGAGACGAGGATCGCCAGCCCGCTGTTCGGATCGACGAAGCCGAACTTCGCCGCATAAAGCGAACCCGCGAGGGATGTGAAGCCGGCACTTACCATAAGTGCTAAGAGCTTGTAGCGGCTGACCGGCACGCCCAGGCTTCGGGCCGCGCGCTCATTGGCGCGGATCGCGCGGAGGTAATAGCCGAAACGGCTCCGTTCCATCCACCGCGTGATGGCGAGGAGAATCGCGAGCACGCTCAGGAAAATATAGTAATAAGGAACCGAGCTTCGAAACACGAGGTCCCACCACCCACGCGCCGTGGGCGGTCCCATGAGCCCGATCGAGGCCCCAAGGAAGTCCCAGTTGCCGACGAGGATGCGGATCAGTTCGGCGACTGCGATGGTTGCCATGCTGAAATAATGTCCGGATAGCCTGAATGTGGGCACGCCGATTCCCACCGCGATAATTACGCCGACTGCAATGCCCGCGGGAAAGCCCAGAATCGGGCTTACCCCCCAAAGCTTATAAAACAGAAGCGGCATATAGGCTCCGGCGCCAAAGAAAACGGCATGCCCGACCGAGACCTGCCCCGCATAGCCGCCAATCAGGTTCCACGCAGAGGCCGCAATCGCCGAGAGGATGACCAATGCCGCAAGCTGCTCGTAATACGCACCGGTGAAGACAAGCGGGAATCCGAGCAGCGCGATCGTCAGCGCCGACCACCCGATTGCCCGGCCCCGAAACATCTAGGCCTTCCCCATGAGGCCATGAGGCCGCACCCATAAGACAACGACGAAAAGCCCATAAACGAACACGTCCTGATAGACGGGGCCAAAATAATACGCGGACAAGGATTCAATGAGTCCGATGACGAGACCGGCAATCATCGCACCCGGCACGCTTCCGAACCCGCCGAGGGTCACGACGACAAAGGCGATCAGTGCGAGGGACTCGCCGACTGTCGGCGAAATCGGAAAGAACGTGGCGATCAAAGCGCCCGCGATTCCCGCGGAGGCGCCTGCGAGTCCCCATGCAATCGCTTGCATGCGGTCTGGGCGGATTCCCATCAGCATGGCCGCATCGCGATCTTCGGCGACCGCCAGGATCTGACTGCCGACCGCTGTACGCGTCAGAAGTACGTGCATGCCGATCGTCAGTGCGAGTGCGACGATACCGGCGAGAAGCTTGGGCGCGCTGAGAAGGATTCCGCCGAGATTGAAGCCGGGTCCGACCAACCCTTCGGGAAGTGTCACGAAATTCGCGCTGAATGCCCAGAACGCCGCATAGCGAAGCAGGAGCAGAAGTCCGAAGGTTGCAAGAATCTGCGCGAGCATCGGTCCTCGGATGACATGCCGGATCAGAGCCATGTACACGACGATGCCGAGAATGAAGAGGAGTATGGCTGCGAGTGCGGTGAAACTCAGCGGACCGGCACCGACAAGCGTGAAGGCCCAAAACGCGACATACATGCCGAGCATGACGAACTCGCCGTGGGCGAAGTTGATCACGTTCATCATGCCCCAGACGAGGGTGAGTCCCGATGAGAAGAGCGCATAGACGGCCCCAATCAAAAGGCCGCCGACGATCACTTGAAGGAGGATCAAGACGCTGTCATCCGGGCCGTTCTAGTTCCAGCCCTTGAAGGGATATTCGAATTGACGCTGCGCCGACTTTCCCGGCCACACGGCCACGTAATTTTCGCCGAAGAGCTGGATCAAATAGGTCGCCGCGAGCGTATTCTGTCCAGTGTCGTCGAACTTCACCCCGCGATAGCCCATCATGAGCTGATCGGCCTTGAGGTCCGTTGCCCGCAGCGCATTTTGAATCGCCGTGGGATCGGTCGAGCCCGCACGATTAATCGCATCGAACAATACGAACGCCGCTTGCATGTCGCGCGCACTCGTATCGTCCATGTCATGACCTGTCTTGGCTTTGAACATGTCGTTGATGCGCTGCGTCGTGCTATCCTTCGGGCCGATATCCCACGCACTTCGGTTGATCGCCCCTTGCGCGATATTGCCTACAGCCTTAATGAATGCAGGATCGGAGAATCCAGAATCGTCCCCAATGACCAGCTTGGGCAAGTAGTCGAGACTCTTCATTGTCTTCATGTAAAGAATCGAATCGGCGGTATAGCTGATGAAGATCACGGCATCCGGGTTCTTCTCCTTGAGCTGAAGCACCTGGGGCGAGACGTCGGCACCGTTCGCGTTATAAGCGATGTCGGCGACGATATTGACGCCGTGCCGCTTCGCGGCATCACGCACCGTTCCGGCGACGGACGTGCCGTAGTCGGTATTCTCGTACACGACGGCGATGTTGCCTGCCGGGTGGCCGGCCTTCTTGAGCTCGTCCAGGAAATCCATGTAGACGTTGGCAAAGTCGGTCGCCACAGGGGTCGTTCGGAAAACCCACTTGAATCCGCGGCCGGTGATGTTCGCCGCGACCGAGTCGCCAACGACGAATGGGACGCCATAGCGCTCTGCGACCGCGGTTGCCGTGAAGCTCACGTTCGACTGGTAACTCCCGATGAGTGCCACGACATGCTCCTGGGTGATCAGTCGGAGCGCCTGATTCTGACCTTCAGACGGGTTGCCCTGGTGATCGGCGACAACGAGTTGGATTTTGGCGCCACCCAAGTTCGGTAGGCCGGCGGTGGCGGCGAGCGGAAGGTTCGTCAATTCGGGGTGCGGATTGTTGACGATCTCGGCGGCAAGCTCGATCGCCGCCTTGGCGGATTGACCGGCACTCGCGGAGTTTCCGCTGAGCGGCATGAGGACGCCGACCTTGACCGCATCCTGTGCGGTTGAAACCGTGGCGACCCCCATTCCCGCCAGGAGAAGGGCTGCTATCATTAGCTTCTTCATGTTTTTCCCCCGCATTCGCACTCGTCCAGGCCCGACGACTGCGGTATCAGCCCACGAACTATGATGCCTTCGGGCCTGGGCCTTGGCAAACGTGTTCGCCACATCTGGGGGCGAGGTCGTGAGCGAATTTCGGATTCAAAGCACGATTGTGCGTTGCGTCTGACAAACGATTCCGGACTTCTCCATTCGTGTGGATGCCCGGGTCAAGCCCGGGCATGACGGTTATGGTTTGTCTTGCGCAGAGCCCGGTCCGCCAAAATCTAAATCGGACAGCCCCGAACCTCTCCCATTGTCATGCCCGGGCTGAACACTTGACCCGGGCATCCACGTGCTTTTGCCCAATCGCTGAAAGACGTGGATGGCCGGCCCTCGGCGTTCGGCCGGTAAGACGACCCAAATAGGAATTGGGGGCCTGAACGAGAGCCCTAATTTAACCGCCAGCGCGAAGTGCAGCCGTGCGCCTCGGGTCGACCCTTCCTTCGTCGGTAAGTGCTACGCGGTAAACGCTCTCGGCTGTTTTGCGATCAATGAGGCCATCGGCGACGTCCTCGGCGACATGCTCTGGGTTTCGCTTTTCGGGTGCGCCAAAGCCGCCCCCGCCTGGAAGCTCGAGCCGGATACGGTCGCGACTGGGCACGGTCTGTCGACCCTTGGGACGGATGGGCCGGCCCGAAGCAAGACTGACCGAACCGGAAGCGCCCTGTTTGCCGCCATCTCGACCGCGCGCGGGATTCCGCACGCGCTCGAAATTGCACAGCAGACTAATGGGCATGCCGCCCGCACCACCGAGCTCGATAACCTGGCCGAGCCCGCCGCGGTGAGCACCGGCCCCGCCGGACCCTTCGCGGAACTCTCGCCGCCAGAACACGATGGGTGCAACGGTCTCCGTCGCCTCAACGGGAATCGTACGCACCCCGCTTGGGAAGGCGGTAACGTTAAGGCCGTCCTTGGCCGGCCGCGCGCCCGATCCGCCACAGTGGAAGATCACTGTTGAAAACTGGGGCAAAGTCGAGGGATCGACGCCGTCGTCGATTTGGTCGACCATAGAGCCACCGCCATAGATTTGCGGATTCCAGAGCGACGAGGCCCCTTCAGCGGGAACACCACCCTTGATCACTTGATGGAGGCACCCGAACATCACGTCGGGCAACATATGGCCGACCGTGTGGCGTGCTGCCACCGCCCACGGACGCTTGACATTGAGCACCGATCCCTCGGGTGCGGAGACGGTGATCGTTCCGAGCGAGCCCGCATTATTCGGCACGTCGGGTGCGACGAGGCACCGCACGCCGAAGGCCGTGTAAGCCGTCGTGTAATTGAGCACGACATTGATACCGTAAGAGCTCGCGAGTGAAGTTCCTTCGTAGTCGACATGAATCCCGTCGTAACCGATCGTCATGGCGGCGGCGAGGGTCAGCGGCTTGTCGTAGCCGTCCATCGTCAGACTGTTTCGATAAACACCGGGCTTCAGATTGCGGATCGCATTGAGGGTCGCCTGCCGCGATGCCTCGATGATCTGGTCGCCAAGCGTTTCGACGTCGGCAAGCTCGAATTCGTTCATCATCTCGACGAGACGCCGTGCGCCGTCCTCGTTGCATGCCGCGCAAGCGAAGATGTCGCCCTCGACCTGGAACGGCTCCCGCACGTTGGCGCGGACGATGCGAAGGAGGTCCTCGTTGAATCGGCCTTCCTTCGCGAGGGGCATGATCGGGATCGCCAAACCCTCCTCGTAGACCTGGCGCCCATCGGGGCCCATCCCAAGGCCGCCGATATCGACGACGTGAATGGTATTGGCGAAGAGCGCGATCGGCCGGCCATTCTTGAAGGCAGGCGTTACGACCGTGATGTCGTGGAGATGTCCCGAGGTGAGCCAGGGATCGTTGGTGATGTAATGATCGCCCGGCTGCATCTTGTCGATCGGATAGACGTCGAGGAAATGCTTGACGCCGGTGGCCATCGAGTTGACATGGCCCGGCGTGCCGGTGATGGCCTGCGCGAGCATGCGGCCCTGGCGGTCGAAGACGCCTGCGGAAAGATCGCCTGCCTCGCGCACGGATGTCGAGAAGGCCGTGCGCATCAGCGTTTGCGCCTGCTCCTCGACGACCGCGATGAGCCGGCTCCACATGATCTGCATGTGGATTTGCGAGAGTGCGGTATTGGATTTCGCGACCATGGAAAAACCTACCCTGTACGGCGAGTGAGTTCAATGTAGCCGAACCCGTCGACCCGCGCGTCGAACACCGGGCTTACGACCGTGGATGTCTCGTCTTCCTCGATCACAGCCGGACCGGGAACGGTCCAGCCGGGTTTCATCGACTCTCGGCGATAGAACGGTACCTCCTGATATTCCCCGGAAGCAGGATCGAAGACCTTGCGTCGCGAAATCGGGCTGGGCGATCCCGCCTGAGCCTTGGACGGAGTCTCGCGGACCTCGTCGATGGGGGCGCTGACGACCGTGACCCAGCTCAAGATCTCGACTTCGACCCCGGGGATGGCCCGGCTGTAGAGCTGCCGATAGGCCTCCTCGAATGCAGCGAGCAGGACCGGTTTGTCGTCCGCGTTGAAATCGCGCGCGGGAAGCGGCACGGAAATCTCGTGGCCTTGGCCGCGATAGCGCATGAAGGCAGCGCGACGCTCTTCGAGCTTTGCTTTCGTTCCCGCGCCCTGCCGCACGATCGCCTCAGCTTCGGCGCGCATCTCCGCGAGAATGCGATTGGCGAGGCCGGCGTCGAAGGTACCGAGGCGCTGGATGTGGCTTCTCACGATCTCGTAGGCGATGGGTGCGCGCAGGAATCCGACAGCGGAGCCCACACCGGCGCTCGTCGGCACGAGCACGCGCTTCAGCCCGAGCTTTTCCGCAACCCGCGCGGCATGAAGCGGAGCCGCACCGCCGAATGCAATGAGCGTACGGTCAGCCACGTTCTTTCCGCTCTCGATCGTATGCACGCGAGCGGCGTTCGACATGTTTTCGTCAACCATCTCGCTGACGCCGAGGGCGGCGAACTCGGTGGCAAGGCCGAGCTTTTCGCCGACGTGGTGCACCACGGCGGCCTCCGCACCGGGTTGGTCGAGGTTCATTTTGCCGCCCGCGAATGCGCCAGGGTCGATGCGCCCGAGGAGCAGGTCCGCATCCGTCACGGTCGGCTCACTGCCGCCCCGCCCATAGCATGCGGGTCCCGGCTCCGAGCCTGCGCTGTCGGGCCCGACCGCGATGCGCCCCATCGCGTCGACGCGCGCGATCGACCCGCCGCCAGCACCGATCTCCACCATCTCGATCACCGGAATCCGGAGCGGGATGCCCGACCCCTTCTTGAAGCGATAGATGCGTGCAACCTCGAAAAGGCGATTTGTCTGGGGCTTGGCGTTGTCGATCAGGCAAATCTTGGCGGTCGTCCCGCCCATGTCGAACGAGATGACCTTGTCGAGGTTGCAGAGATTCGCGATGTGGCTCGCAAAGATTGCCCCACCCGCGGGACCCGATTCAACGAGCCGGACGGGGAATCGAATTGCGGTCTCGACAGTCGTGAGACCTCCACCCGATGACATGAGGAAAAGCGGGCAACGAAACCCCTTTGCCCTCAACCCGTCCTCGAGCTTGCGAAGGTACCGTCCCATTAGCGGCTGCACATATGCATTGGCGCAAGCCGTCGAGAAACGTTCATATTCGCGCATCTCCGGTGAGACCTCGGAGGAGAGCGTCACGGTGACGCCGGGCAGGCGCTTTGCGATGGCGTCGCGCACGCGGCGCTCGTGTACCGGATTCGTGAAGCTGTGCAGAAAGCCGACTGCAATGCTTTTGATGCCCTGTTGCTCGATTTTCTCGAGCGCGCTTGAGAGCGAGGCTTCGTCGAGGGGCGCAAGAATATTGCCCTGAGCATCGATGCGCTCCTTCACCCCATGGCGCCAGCGACGCGGGACGAGCGGGGGCGGGAGATCGATGTTCACGTCGTATTGCTCGAAGCGGTTTTCGTGCCGTATTTCGATCACGTCGCGAAAACCCTCGGTTGTGATGAGGGCGGTCGGCGGGCCTTTGCGCTCGATCAGGGCGTTGGTCGCAAGTGTCGTCCCGTGGATGATGACACCGAGTGCGGCAGGCGCAAGTTTGGCTTCGGCCAGCGCCAAGCGCACGGCCTCGAGGACACCTTCCTCGGGGGCCTGCGTCGTCGTAAGGATTTTACTGGTGTAGCGCTTGCCGGCGACCTCGAGGGCGACGTCGGTGAAAGTGCCGCCGATATCCACGCCAAGTCGCGCGCCGTCTTTCGCATCCATCAAGCCCTGCCCTCCGCCGGACGCGGAAGGCCGCCCGTCCGGCTCGTTTGCGGTGTCACTGTGGCGGCAAGAGTGCTCAGTGCGTTCGGTCGTGTCAACGGCGGATACGGGCCGGGGGAGTGGGCTCGTTCGTGAGATTGAGCGAGCGGGCGACGAG
The DNA here is from genome assembly GCA_035625915.1 of Alphaproteobacteria bacterium. NCBI lineage: Bacteria > Pseudomonadati > Pseudomonadota > Alphaproteobacteria > Alphaproteobacteria bacterium. The sequence goes on from DASPOR010000118.1 coordinate 23,771, forward strand.
GGTGAGGCATTCGAGCACCACCGTACCGGCGAGAAACGCGGTCATTCCGCCCACGTCGTGGGGCGGGCTTACGGTATTCACATCGGCTGCCACGATGTTCAGGCCCGCGAGTCCCTGCAGAAGCTGCAAGCCCTCGCGCGCCGTGGCCCCGCCCCACGCGGGCGTGCAAACCCCCGGCGCACAAGACGGGTCGAAGAAATCCATATCGAAGCACAGATAGACCGGCCGGCTGGCGAGCCGCTCATGGATGTGGACGAGCGTAGCCGCGATCCCGCGCTGGTAAAGATCGACCCCGTCGATCAACTCATAGCCGAACTGGCGCGTGAATTCGAACACATGCTGCTCGGATGTCGGCCCGCGTGCGCCGATATGGATGGCGTGGCCGAGATCGAGGACACCTTCCTCCGCTGCACGCGTAAAAGTCGTCGCGGTATTGTATTTGTCGAGCGCTTCGCCTTCGCCGGGATAGGTATCGGTATGGGCGTCGATGTGGAGCACGGCGAGGTCCGCGTATTTGCGATGCAAGGCCCGGAGTTGCGGCAGGGTCACCGCCCCGTCGCCCCCCATCGTGATTGGCACGGCACCCGCCTGGACGATGCGAGAGACTGCGTCCTCGATCTTCTCGAAGGCGTCGAGCACGAGGCTTGGGGTCACGTTCACGTCGCCGCAATCGACGACGCCGAGGCGCTCGATCGGGTTGAAATCGGCCTGGGGCGGTTGGTAGGGGCGGACAAGGGCGGACTGCTCACGAATGGCGCTCGGCCCGAGCCGCGCCCCGATTCGCGTGGGATGGATGCCGCAATCGAACGGCACGCCCAGGATCGCGGCCTTAGCACCCGTGAGATCGTAACGGTTGGGTGCGGCCATAAACGAACGAGTGGGGCGAAACAGTCTCGGATCGAAGATTTCCCTTGAAACCGGGTGGTTGACCATCACCAGCCGTCCTTTCGCCGCAAACCCTGGCGTTGCTTGATCTTGCCGAATGAATGCGCTGTATTGCCAGCCCAAATTCGGGCACATGACCCGATAGCCTCTCGTCAATCGGCAATCGAGGTGATAAACCTACTGGTCTCTTGTATACCAGCCCGAAACACGAAGTCACCGCGCGTGTCGCCGCGAAAATCCAAGGGAGACCCCAATGGCCGAAGTCAAAAGCGATATCGAGATCGCGCGAAAAGCGCGCATGGAGCCGATCGAAGCTGTCGGTCAGAAACTCGGCATCCCCTCCGAATCGCTCTTCCGCTTCGGCCACTACAAGGCAAAGATCAGCCTCGATTTCGTCGAAAAGCTCGCGTCAAAGCCGAACGGCAATCTCGTTCTCGTCACGGCAATTACGCCGACTCCTGCGGGCGAAGGAAAGACCACGACCACGGTTGGCCTAGGCGACGGCCTCAACCGGATCGGGAAAAAGGCGGCCATATGCCTCCGAGAGCCGAGCCTCGGTCCCTGCTTCGGCGTGAAGGGCGGGGCGGCGGGCGGGGGTTATGCCCAAGTGGTGCCGATGGAAGACATCAATCTCCACTTCACCGGCGATTTCCACGCCATTACCTCGGCCAACAACCTGCTCGCCGCCATGATCGACAACCACGTCTACTGGGGCAATGAACTCAACATCGACGTCCGCCGGATAAGCTGGCGGCGCGTGATGGACATGAACGACCGGGCCCTTCGCTCAATCGTTTCATCGCTTGGCGGGGTGGCTAATGGGTTCCCGCGCGAAGATGGGTTCGACATTACGGTCGCGTCCGAGGTCATGGCGATCTTCTGTCTCGCCAAGGACATGAATGACCTGATGCATCGGCTTGGCAACATCATCGTCGGCCAAACCCGGGATCGCAAGCCGGTGCGCGCAAGTCAGCTCAAGGCGGACGGCTCAATGGCGGTCCTGCTCAAGGACGCGCTTCAGCCCAATCTCGTGCAGACGCTGGAAGGTAATCCCGCCTTCGTGCATGGCGGCCCATTCGCCAACATTGCGCATGGCTGCAATTCGGTCATGGCGACGACCACGGCCCTCAGGCTCGCGGACTATGTGGTGACGGAGGCGGGCTTCGGCGCCGATCTCGGTGCGGAGAAGTTTTTCGACATCAAGTGCCGCAAGGCGGGACTCTCGCCTTCAGCGGCGGTCATCGTAGCGACGGTGCGCGCGCTCAAGATGCATGGCGGCGTTGCCAAGGAAGACCTCGGCAAGGAGAACCTCCAAGCACTCGAGAAGGGCTTCGCCAATCTCGCGCGTCACGTCGAGAATGTCGGTAAGTTCGGTGTGCCGGCCGTCGTCGCGATCAACGGGTTCACCTCGGACACCGACGCCGAGCATGAGCTCATAAGGCAGAAATGCGGCGAGATCGGCGTTGAGGCCATTCGCTGCAGCCATTGGGCCGAGGGAAGCAAGGGCACGGAGAAGCTTGCACGAACCGTGGTCCGGATCGTCGAGGCGAAGAAGGCAAGGTTTAAGACGCTTTATCCCGACGATATGGCGCTTTGGGACAAGATCCGTACAATCGCCCAGTCGCTTTATGGCGCGCAGGGCATCATTGCAGATCAGCGTGTGCGCGATCAGATCAAGGACTACCAGCAGTCCGGCTTCGGTCATTATCCCGTTTGCATGGCCAAGACCCAGTACAGCTTCTCGACCGATCCCCAGCTCAAAGGTGCGCCGTCGAACCACGTCGTGCCGATCCGCGAAGTTAGGCTTGCGGGTGGTGCGGAGTTCATGGTCGCAATCTGCGGCGAGCTCATGACCATGCCGGGATTGCCTCGCGAACCCGCGGCGCACAAGATCCGCGTCAATGAACAGGGTCAGGTCGAAGGGCTGTTTTAAATTTGGGTGTCGCCCCGACTTTCGTGTCGGAGCCAAGGGGAGGGCGTGGACAAGGGATAAAGCCGCTGCGCGTCAGAGTGTCACGCCTCGGCCTGCGCGCCCACACCGGCAACGTTTGCCTCATGTGAGGCGTGGGGTCGGGTTTGACGTGTGGGCGCTAACCCGAGGCCGATTTTGCCTGGACTGGCCCGACGACAATCCGCTCGCATGGAAAGAGCGCCGTCGCGGTCGTCCCGTGGCCGAGCTTGCTCTTGAGGAACAGTGTTCCACCGTGAAGCTCGACGAGCCGGCGCGTGAGCGGAAGGCCGAGGCCGGTGCCCTCAATACTGCGATTGCGCTCGCTGTCGACCTGCACGAACGCTTCCATCACCTTTGCCTGGTCGGCATCGGAGATTCCAACGCCGGTGTCGCTCACCGAAATCTCCATGTTCCCCGCCAAATCGATTCCAGCCGAGACCTCCACCCGACCGCCGGCGGGCGTGTACTTGATGGCGTTCGTTACGAGATTGAGAACGATCTGGCGCAAGCGCCTGTCGTCCGCGCGCAAATCGGGCAGTCCATGTGGAACGACCGAGCGCAGCGTCACGTTTCCACGCGCCGCACGTGCCAGCACCATGCGCGCACACGACTCGATGATCTTGGCGACTTCACAACGCTCTTCGTGGAGCATGAGCTGACCGGCCTCGACCTTCGAGAAATCGAGGATATCGTTGATGAGGTCGAGCAGGTGATTGCCGCTGTCGTGAATGATTGCCGCATACTCGGCATAGCGCCTGTCGGCATGGGCGCCGTAGGCCTCTTCGCGAATCAAGTCGGAGAAGCCAATGATCGCGTTGAGTGGGGTTCGCAGCTCGTGGCTCATGTTGGCAAGGAATTGCGATTTGGCCCCACTTGCTTGCTCGGCGCGCTGCTTGGCCGCGGCAAGATCCTCCGCAAGGGCGGCAAGCTCTGCACTTTGTTCCTCGAGGCGGTCCTTCGAAAGCTCGATCTGGTTCACGTAGTCTTGCAGCCGCTCCTCGCTCTCGGCGAGGGCGCGCTCGAGTTCGTGGCGTCGGCGTTCGTGAATCAGGAGGCCGCCGAGAAGGATCGTGCCGATCGGAGTGAAAATCAGCAGTTCGGGCGCCCAAATTTGAAACGTCTGCCGGAAATAGCTCCAGCCCGGCAGTAGTGAAATAATAATAACGCCGTGCAGAACGAGGAGGAGCGATAGCAGGCCAAGATGTCGATAGGCGATCTCGATCCGCCGACGCGACGCATAGGCCGAAAGGCCTATGCCTAACAGCGACGCCAATGAAATTCCGACAACGCCAGGATATACGCCGATACCGCCCAGGGCTAACCGATATCCCACGGCGAGCAACGCGGCGACCACGGCTGCGGCGGGGCCGGCGAAGGGCCCGGTCAATGCCAAAATGACGGATCGCATGTCGAAATAGACGCCGTCGTTTACTTCGATCGGCGTCAGCATCACGAATATTGCGGCGAGCCCGAATATTGTTCCGCCGACGGCCGCGCGTCCCCACTCAGGCAGGTTCTCCATCCGCCGCGCGAGCAACGAATAGATGACCATGACGGAAACAAGAACCGCCAGATGGGTCGTCAAATCGACGAAGATGGCGATCAGGCTGAGTTGCAAGCGAATATGCTCCAAGGATGCAATGCAACTGCTGCGAGCATCCCCCTAGCCGCAGCGAACCTGTTGTCGCCGGCAAATATATCACTTACGGCTCAACCTTTGGCGGGTTTGCAGCGACAGATGCGCACAAAATTGTCGAAGCCATGGTGACGCGGGCCCTACGATAGACTTGCCGCCCTCGGCTGACAGCCCGCTTTACTGCTTCTCGTCCGCAAACTCGCGCTCAATTGCATCGTTGTGTTCGCCGACCTCGGGTATCCTGCCGAGCGGTCCATCCGGCCGGTCCGGGCGACGCACGGGCGGCGCGATGAGGTCGATTCCGCCTGCGCTCGATTGCACGGAAATCCTCCGAAGCTGTGGATGCCGTGCCGCCGATTCGATTGAGTTGAGCGAGCCGAATGCAATTCCGAATCGCTTGAGCCGTTCGATCAGTTCGACGCGCTCGATCGACAGGAATCGCGGTGCAATCTCCGCATCGAGCGATTTGCGGTTGAGATTGCGCCGGGACATATCGCCGTAGAGTGCGTGATCGGCAAGTTCGGGACGCTCGATTACGCCCTCGCAGAAGGAACGCCATTCGCGCTCGTTCTGGATCGAAATCACCACCGGTTCGCCCTTCGTCGCGTACGCTCCGTAAGGCACGATCGAGTGATGGCCGATGCCCACGCGCTTTGGGGCTTCCCCGGTATAATGATACTGAAGGAGGAGCGGGGACATCCAATCTGCGATCACATCGAAAAGCGAAACGGCAAGCCGCGCACCCTGTCCTGTCCGCTCCCGTTCCTGCAGCGCTTCGAGGATTGCGGCGTAGGCCGTGAGCCCCGTCGAAATGTCGCAAATCGACACGCCGACCCGGCCTGGAGCTTCGGGAGGCCCCGTGACGGAGGCAAGCCCGCTCTCCGCCTGCACGAGTAGATCGTAGGCCTTCATGTCGCGGTAAGGTCCGTCCTCGCCATAACCCGAAATGTCGCACGTGATGAGGCGGGGATGTCTTTCGCACAGGTCCTCTGAACCGAACCCCGCACGTGTTGCCGCACCGGGCGCCAGGTTCTGAATGAAAATATCCGCCTTTGCGAGGATGCGATGGAGAAGTGCGGCGTCCTTCGGCTTCTTCACGTCGAGTGCGAGCGACTCCTTGCCGCGGTTGAGCCACACGAAGTAAGTCGATTGTCCCTTAACGAACTTGTCGTAATGGCGGGCAAAATCGCCCTCGATGCGTTCGATCTTGATAACGCGCGCACCCGCATCGGCGAACTTGGCGCTGCAGTAGGGCGCAGCCACCGCCTGCTCGAGCGATACGACGAGAAGGCCGGAAAGTGGCTTGGTCATGCGTTGGCTCCGGCCGAAAGCGCCGTCATCGATATGGTTTGCCCTTCTTGTCGGTCCAATGCTCGGCGTCGTTGACGACTTTGAGGTCGAGATCGATGTCGGAATAGTGAACGACGTCGTCTTTCACGCGCGTGCCGATTTCGAGGTAGCGTGCCGGCTTGGCGCTTCGATTGATCATATGATGGCCGCTCGATTTACCGGCCGGAAAGCCCGCACAGTGTCCGCTCGCGAGAACTTGCTCGCCCTCATCCGTGATAAGCGTGAGCTCGCCTTCGAGCACGTAGACGAATTCGTCCTCGACCTCGTGCCAATGGCGCTGCGACGACATGTCGCCTGGGCCGAGGTCGACGAGATTGACGCCATATTGCGTGATGCCGACCGCGTCACCGATGCGGCGCTTGCGTCGACTGGCGATGGCTTGGCGGAATTGCTCTGGGAGCGATGATCCCGTGCGCACGGGCACGGTGGCCGGATCGGCCGCGGGCGGTTTCAAGGTTTGGGGCATTGCGAGGTCTCCGTCGGCTTCAATAGGAACGCGGTAGGCCGAGAACATGCTCGGCGAGGAAGGAGAGTATGAGATTGGTCGATATCGGCGCCACTTGATAAAGACGCGTTTCGCGAAATTTGCGCTCCACGTCGTATTCCTCGGCAAACCCGAAACCGCCATGCGTTTGCACGCACATGTCGGCGGCATGCCAGGATGCGTCGGCGGCAAGAAGCTTCGACATGTTGGCTTCCTTCCCGCAAGGTTCGCCCCGGTCGTAAAGCGTTGCCGCGCGCTCGACCATGAGCGCTGCGGCCTCGCTCTCCGCATAGACGCGCGCGATCGGGAATTGAATGCCCTGATTCTGTCCGATGGGCCGACCAAACACGACGCGCTCGCGCGCATATCGGCTTGCTTTCTCGATGAACCAGCGTGCATCGCCAATGCATTCCGATGCGATGAGGATTCGTTCGGCGTTCATGCCGTCCAGGATGTAGCGAAAGCCGTGCCCCTCGACGCCGATCAGATTCTCCGTCGGCACGCGCAGATCGTCGAAGAAAATTTCGGTCGTGGCATGATTCATCATGGTGCGGATGGGCCGGATGGCGAGGCCCTTGCCGATCGCATCCCGCATGTCGACCACCATGACCGAGAGCCCCTCGGTCCGCTTCTTGACATGCTCCTTGGGTGTGGTGCGCGCGAGCAACAGCATGAGATCGGAATGTTCAGCGCGCGAGGTCCAAACCTTTTGCCCATTCACAACGTATTGATTGCCCTCGCGCACCGCCGTCGTGCGGAGCGAAAGTGTGTCGGTGCCCGATGTGGGTTCTGTGACGCCGAACGCCTGCAGCCGAAGTTCGCCCTTCGCGATCTGCGGTAGCCACCGCGCCTTTTGTTCTGCGCTACCGTGCCGCAGGATCGTTCCCATTGTGTACATCTGGGCGTGGCAGGCAGCACCGTTGCAACCGTTGCGGTGAATCGTCTCCATGATCGTCGCCGCGGCCGTCATGCCGAGCCCACTCCCGCCATAGGCTTCGGGGATCAGCGTTGCGAGGAAGCCGGCTTCAGTCAGGGCGCGGACGAACGCGGTGGGATATGCGCGGTCCCGGTCCAGTGCGCGCCAATATTCGCCCGGGTAGTCGGCGCAGAGTGCCGCCACGGCGTCGCGAACCTGCGCGATCTCCTCGAGGCTTGCGGGGGCGGGTGCCGACGTAGGAGGCCCAACCAATTCGACTTCATCCGAGGTGGCTCGGGCGGTCATTTTTCAACCTCTTCGATAGCGGGACAGTCAAGCGGGTATCGGTTCGGCACGCAAGACCAAGGCTTCGCTCATCGAGGTACGGTCAGCGCCGCCCTGTCAAGCCGAATGACGTCGACATCCGGCGCGCCGTCGAAGAGACGCTCAACCGTCCTCGCCCGCCGTTCGAGGACGGCGCGCTGGTTGATGTAGCCTTTGTCCGTGATTTCCCCCGCGTCAATCGAGGGAGGGTCGATCAGAAGGATCGCGCGGGCTATTCGCCGGCTGCTCGAATTGTTGGTGGCGTTATACGACTCGAATCTTGAAATTAGCAGGCGACGAATCTCGGGTCGTCCGACGAGCTCGGCAAGCGGTGCCTCGCCCTTGATATCCGGGCAGACCGAGCAGCAACCCGCGACGTTGGGGAAGATCAGCAAGCCAATCTCGGTCCGGTCGTGGCCAGCCACGACAACATCCTGGATGACGGGTGCGCCCGCCGTGATCGCCTCTGTGCGAAGATCCCCCACGTTGACCCACGCGCCGGTGCTGAGCTTGAAATTCTCCGCGAGTCTGCCATCGAATACGATGCCCTTGCAGGGATCGAGAGAGTCGGCGAGCCTGCCCGCGTCGCCCATTTTCAAAAATCCGTCTTCATCGAACATGCCGACCGTCAGGTCATCCCGCTTCCAGTATCCAGGCGTCACACAGGGACCTCTGACCCGTAATTCCAGCTTTGCGCCGACCGGCGCCAATTTGATTTCCGTGCCGGGTCCGGGTAAGCCAATCACGCCGGCGCGCTCGGTCGGAAAATGCACCTTGGTCGCACTTGGCGCCGTTTCGGTCGATCCCCAGGCGGACAGCATGACGACGCGCTCACCGATTGCCTCGATCGAAAGCCGCTCGAGCTTTTCCCAGAGATGTTGGGGTAATGCAGCACCTGCATAGAACATCATGTCGAGATCGCGGAAGAAATTCTCGCGCAGCTCCCGATCTCGCTCGAGATATGGGATCAGCATGTCGTAGCCGCGCGGCACATTGAAATAGGCGGTCGGCGCCACCTCGCGCAAATTTCGGACCGTGGTCTCGACCAGCCTGCCGACAGGCTTGCCGAAATCGATGTAGAGAGTGCCGCCGTTCCGGAGGATCAGGTTGAAATTGTGATTTCCGCCGAAAGTGTGGTTCCAAGGCAACCAATCGACGATCACGGGTGGGCGCTCCTCGAGAAAGGGCCATAATTGCGCGATCGACTGCTGGTTCGAGCAGAGCATGCGCTGTGTGTTGATGACGCCCTTGGGCTTTCCGGTCGAGCCCGATGTGAAAAGTACCTTGGCCGCGGTCTCGGGGCCGACTTCCGCAAAGCGTCGGCCGACCGTCTCGTCCGATGCGGCAGAAAGGAGGTCGGAAAACGGCGTTGCCCTTCGCCCCGGCGGCTCATTGACGCTTGTCACGAGTTCCACGTAGTCGGGTACCGCGGCGGCAATGGCGCCTGCGAATTTCATTCCATCGGCCGCGTAGACCAGGCCGGGCTCGATCAGCGCCAGCACGTATTTGAGCTGGCTGCCGTCCCGCGAAATCAGGGAATAGGCGGGCGAAACCGGTACCGCCGGGATCCCGATATGCATCGCGGCGAGTTGGAGAAGGCCGTTATCGATCCCGTTGTCGGAAAGGATGGCCACCGGACGATCCGCGTCGAGCCCGCGACGAAGCAGGCTGGCCGCAATGCGCTCGACCGCAATGAGGGCCGCGGCATAGCCGACACGACGCCAACGCCCGTCCTCTCTGCGCTCCGCGAGAAAGCATCGCGAAGGTGCGGCGCTCGCCCAATAGCGCAAGTACTCGCCAACCATGCGCGCATGAGGTTTCAATTCGCTGCGCGCGCGGAGCAGGAGTCCGCCGCCCGGGAGTGCGCGGCTATCGATCTCGGGGAGCGCCAGATTCAAAGCCTTGAACGGCGGTTTCGCCATCGCAACCGATTCTCCCGAAGAAGCCTTCGGTTCGCGTCGCTGTATCGCAATCTTATCTCGGCCTATCTCAACCCAGCCTCCTCCTAATGTCGAGTGCCGGAATAAGCGGCTCCGAGCGCCACAACGGATAACAATTTATTGATCGAGAGGCTTGGGCGTGTTCGAGGCCGTGATCGTTGCAACGCTTCCCGATATATCGTCGGAGTCCTCGACGGGCGCTATCCTCAAATTTCGCTGCATCGATTTCCTGTTTCTGCTCGGCGGTTATCGACCTACGGAACCGCCTGCGGTTTGATTTCGTCTTCGCCGGCGGTCGCCTCGAATTCCAAGGTAACGCGGAGGCCGGGGTTGTTGTCTTCGAGGCGCAGTGCTGCTCTGTGGAGTTGTGCTACCGCCGCGACAAGGCTCAACCCAAGTCCGCTGCCTGGCGAGCTGCGGCTTGCGTCGAGCCGCACGAAGCGTTCGAGCACATGCTGACGTTCGGAGGCCGGGATACCGGGGCCTGTGTCGGCGATAACCAGTGCCGACCTGTCCCGTCCGCGACGAACCGTGAGGGTGATCGTCCCACCCTGCGGCGTGCATTTGATCGCATTGTCCAGCAGATTTGCCACACTCTGGGCAAGCAGTTGGGCGTGGCCGATGATGAAGGTGTCCGCCTCGATCTCGGGTTTGAGCGTCAATCCTTTCTCGTCGGCAAGGGGCTCGTAAAGATCGAAAGCGTCTTGCGCGATCGAGCCGAGATTGACGCGCGACATGCTCGATCGCGCAGCACCCGCTTCGGCTTGCGAGATCGAAAGCAGTGCGTTGAATGTGGCGAGTATCGCATCGACATCCGCATTCGCCCGTTCGAGTGTCTCTCGATAGTGCGGACCGTCGGGCTGGCTGCGGAGTGCGTTTTCGATGCGGCCCTTGAGGCGGGTGAGGGGGCTGCGCAGGTCGTGCGCAAGGCTGTCGGTGACCGCCCTCATGCCAGTCATGAGGTGCTCGATCTGGTCGAGCATCTCGTTGAGGCTTGTCGAGAGCCGGTCGAACTCATCGCCGCTTCCTTGCAAGGGTACGCGACCCGCGAGATCGCCGCGCACGATGGTGCGGCTTGTCTCTGCGACCGCCTCGACCCGAGCGAGAAGCATGCGGCTCAAATAGAGTGCTCCGGCGACACCGAGCGCCATCGCAATGCCAAGGGCAATTGTCAGCGTCTTGGCGATCACGGCGCGAAAGGCTGCACGCTCCGCCATATCGCGACCGACAAGGAGGCGGAAGCCGCCCTCGATTCGGAATACTTTGGCGCGAATCTGACGGGTCGTGGCGTTGCCCCCGCTGCTGCGGTCGATTTCGAAATTGATCCAACCGTCGCGCGACACGGTGTTCCGGGTTTCGGGCCAAGCGTCAAGATTGCCGGCGAGCGGATGGAGATCGGGTCCGGTCAAAAGATAGACTGCACCTTTTTCGCCGTTTGGCCCGCTTCGCTCTGCCACGACCTGGACCAGGCGGTCGAGGCCATGCGCGCCATATTGTTCGGCAAGACCGCGCACCTCGGCCTCGATGGTCGCATTGGTCTGAGAGTCGATGAGGCCGAGCGTCGCCCAATAGAGGACGGCGAACAGCACGAATACTAGGATTCCGAACGGGGCCAGATAGAGTAACGTAAGGCGAAACGTCGACGTGCGGAATATTCGGCCAGCCTTCATGGTGCGTGGGCCTTCATGACGCACGGTCCTTCATGGCTTGCCGATTTTTATTGCCCAGAAGTGCCGGCGCGCGCTCGAAGTCGTGCTCATGAAGTCATGCGGTTTCCGGACGAAGGCTGTAGCCAGCACCGCGTATCGTGTGGAGGAGGGGATGATCGAACCCCTTGTCGATCTTTTGGCGCAGGCGGCTGACATGCACATCGATCACGTTTGTTTGAGGGTCGAAATGATAGTCCCACACACCTTCGAGCAGCATCGTACGCGTAACGACCTGCCCCGCATGGCGCATAAGATATTCGAGAAGCTTGAATTCCCGTGGTTGAAGTTCGATCGACCTGCCCGCCCGCTTAACCGCGCGCGTTAGAAGGTCCATCTCGAGATCGCCGACGCGGAGCTTCGGGTCGCCTGGTTCGCCGGTACCGCGCCGAAGTATGGCTTCAAGGCGAGCGAGCAGCTCCGAGAAAGCGTATGGCTTTGTCAGGTAATCGTCACCACCCGCTCGCAGACCTTTCACACGATCGTCCACTTGACCAAGGGCCGAGAGGATCAGGACAGGGGTGCGATTGTCTTGCGCCCGCAATGTCTGGACGATCGACAGCCCATCGAGCCCGGGCAACATGCGATCGACGATCATGGCGTCGTAACTTTGGCCAAGCGCGAGGAAAAGGCCGTCGCGCCCATCCGATGCGCGGTCGACGACGTAGCCGCTTTCCGCGAGGCCCTTTACGAGGTAATCGGCGACGTCGACGTCATCTTCGATGACTAGGATGTGCATGGTGGAAAGCTACCAATTATTGCGGGTTTCACCAATCGCACGGAGGGCTTGGCCTCGGTGAACGGCATGGCCCGAAGGAAGGGGCATCGCAGTTGGAGTGCTGCGATGCCCGATCCGTTCGAACACCCTCACGCTGGCACGAAGGGAAGTGCCACGAAGAGTTCGTTGCCGCGCCGATTCACCAGCACCAGAACCGCCTTTTGATTGGCGTTCTTCGCCTTGGCGATGCGTTCGGCCGCATCCTTCGGCGAATCGACCTGCTCCTGGCCAACCTTGACGATCACGTCGCCGGGCTTGATACCCTGTTCGGCGGCGGGAGCGCTGTCGTCCACGTCGGTCACAAGAGCGCCTTTTACGTCACTGCCGAGGCCCAGCTCTTTGCGTGCGTCGCCGGTCAACGCGCCAAGCGTAATGCCGAGGGACGGCACCTTGGTCTCCTCGGCCGCGGGTGCGGCGGACTGAGGCTGTTCCTCGTCTTCCGCGACGTTGGTCTCGGGCGCCTTCGCGATATCGACGCGGAAGTCCTTATCGTTGCCGTCACGCCATACGGTTACCGGCGCTTGCGTTCCCGGCCGGGTATCGGCAACGGCGCGGGTAAGGTCTCGGATGTCCTTGATGTCGGTGCCGTTGAAGTTGACGATCACGTCGCCCTGTCGGAGACCGGCATTCTTCGCCGGGCTGTCCTTCGTGAGACTCGCGACGAGCGCACCTTCCGGTTTCTTGAGGCCGAGGCTTTCGGCCATCTCGGGGGTCACCTGCTGAATCTGCACGCCGAGCCAGCCGCGCTCGACCGAGCCGTGCTCCTTGAGCTGGGCAATCACGGGCTTGGCAATGGAGGACGGGATCGCGAAACCGATGCCTACACTCCCGCCATTTGGCGAGTAAATGGCGCTGTTGATGCCGATTACCTTGCCGTCCATGTTGAACATCGGGCCGCCCGAGTTGCCGCGGTTGATGGCGGCATCCGTCTGAATGAAGCTGTCATAAGGCCCCTCGTGAAGATCTCTGCCGCGCGCCGAAATGATGCCCGCGGTCACTGTGCCGCCGAGGCCGAAGGGATTGCCGACCGCCACGACCCAATCGCCAACCTGCGCCTTGTCGCTGTCGCCCCATGCCACGGCCGGGAGGCTCTCATCGGCCTTGATCTTGAGAAGTGCCAAGTCGGTACGCTGATCGCGCCCGATAAGCTTGGCTTTGTAGGTCTTGCCGTTCGTCAACGTGACGTCGATATCGGTGGCCTTGCCAACCACGTGATTGTTGGTCACCACATAGCCGGAAGAATCGACGATGAATCCGGATCCGAGGGAATGTTGCTCGATCGTACGTCCGCCACCGTTCCCACCCTGACCGCCGGGTCCCATCGGGCCATTTGGGCCATTTGGGCCATTGAAGAAACGCTTGAAGAAATCGCGGAAGGGTGAATCCTCAGGCAGGTCCTGGAAGGGGAAATCCATCATCGGACCACCCTGGACCTTTTGGGTGGTCGAGACATTGACGACCGCCGGTGCCACGTCTTTCACAAGTGGAGCGAAACTCGTCGGCGTTTCGGCCGCCAGCGCCGGAGCAAGGAAGAAGGTAGCGGCAATCAGGCCGAAGATCAGGCTGCTAGCGGCACTTTGCTTGCGCCACCGGCCGGGCCCGCGAAGCCCGGGCTTCACGACGTTGTCGGCGTTTGAAGGCAGGCTCATTGTTTTCTCCATAGGATACAAACCAAAAATACACCGCAGCGGCGCCACGGAGAGAGATGCACGTTAAATATGCCGAAGGGAGCTTACCTGACAGTGGCTGGCGCATTAAAGATTCGTAAGATATTTTTGTTATGTATTTCAAATTATTATGGCCCATTCCTCAAAAATTTGTTTGACAGGCTATGCACCAGTCGGGGCGACGCCGTCGCGCGAGCGCCGGTGCGATTACGGGGCGAAAGGGGCGCTCAGAGATAAATTCGGTAGGCCCACTCGATGCCCGTGGACAATACCGACTTCGGGCGTTACCTCTAGGCGCGCGAATGGCTGCGGCCGCGAGAGATGAGGCAAGAATGAGCGAGCGCCCGACGATGCGCACCGGCGGACAGATTTTGGTGGACCAGCTGAAGTTCCACGGCGTCGACACGGCATATTGCGTTCCGGGTGAAAGCTACCTTGCCGTGCTGGATGCACTTTACGATGCACGCAGCCGGATCAGGCTCATCGTCGCACGCCAGGAAGGGGGTGCGGCTTACATGGCGGATGCCTACGGCAAGCTCACGGGCAGGCCGGGCATCTGCTTCGTGACGCGTGGACCCGGCGCCACCAACGCGAGCGTTGGAGTCCATACTGCATTTCAGGATTCCACGCCGATGATCCTGTTCATCGGGCAAGTGTCGCGTGGTGACATGGAGCGGGAGGCGTTCCAGGAAATCGACTATCGCCGAATGTACGGCCAGCTCGCGAAATGGGTCGCGCAGATCGACGATCCCGGCCGCATACCGGAAATGGTGGCCCATGCTTTCGCGCTTGCGACCTCGGGGCGACCCGGCCCTGTCGTCCTCGCTTTGCCCGAGGATATGCTCCGCGAACCCGCCGCGGTCGCCGATGCCCAACATTACAAAAGCGTTCAGGCGCATCCGGGCGCGGACGACATGGCGAAGCTGCGGGACATGCTCGCCGCATCGAATCGGCCGATGCTGCTTCTGGGCGGCAGCACCTGGAATGCCCATGCGGTCGCCGACATCATGAACTTCGCGGACGCGAACAAACTTCCGGCGGCGACGTCCTTTCGCTGCCAGGACCGCTTCGACAACTTGCATCCCTGTTACGCGGGCGACCTCGGCATCGGCCCGAATCCAAAGCTGGCCGCGCGCGTTCAAGACGCGGATCTAATCATCGCAGCCGGACCTCGGCTCGGCGAAATGACGACCGGCGGCTATACGCTTTTCAATGTTCCGCGGCCGAAGCAGAAGCTTGTGCACGTTCACGTGGGGGCGGAAGAACTCGGGCGCGTCTATCAGGCGGATTTGCCCATCAACGCGGGAATGGCGCCCTTTGCCGCAGCGGCGAAGTCCTTGAAGCCCGTCGATTCGGCCGTCTGGGCGGCAAGTACCGAGACTGCGCACAAGGACTATCTTGAATACACGATGCCCGTTTCAAATCCCGGCGCTCTGCAGCTTGCCGAAATCGTCGCTTCCCTGCGTGACCAGCTTCCCCCGGACACGATTGTCACGAACGGTGCGGGCAATTATGCCGGTTGGGTCCATCGCTTCTGGCGCTTTCGTCGCTACGGCACGCAGCTTGCGCCCACGAACGGGTCGATGGGCTATGGCGTGCCCGCAGGCGTTGCGGCGGCAATTGCCTGTCCGGACCGTACCGTGCTCGCGTTTTCCGGCGACGGTTGCTTCCAGATGAATGGGCAGGAGCTCGGCACCGCGGTCCAATACGGCGCCAAGCCGATCTTTTTCGTCGTGAATAACGGGATGTACGGCACGATTCGCATGCACCAAGAGCGCGAGTATCCGAGCCGTGTCAGCGGAACCGACATCGTGAATCCCGATTTCGCCGCCCTGGCGCGAGCCTATGGCGCACACGGCGAGACGATCGGGCGGACCGAAGATTTCGCCGCTGCGATGGAGCGCGCGCAGAAATGCGGACGGGCGGCGCTCATCGAATTGCGCCTCGACGCCGAAGCGATCTCGACGCGAACGACCTTAAGCAAGATCCGCGCCGCATCGCTCGCGGCAAAGACCAAATCGAATTAGGGCCAAACGACATGCGTGGCACAATGCGTGCAATCGCGGCAGTGGCGCGAGCCGCCGGAATTGTTGTTGCTCTCTCCTCGGCGTCGGCCGGCGCGCAAACGCAAGCCCCTGGCTCGGCCCCGGTCGGTTCGCCCGGTCCTTACAGGCTCGTCAAAACGATCGATCTTCCAGGCGATCGCGGCGGTGTTGGAGGGCAGATCGCGTTCGATGCGGAAACCGCCACCGTCTGGGTTGCACAAGCCCCCTCTAAAAACGTCGTCGTGATCGAAACCGGTGCGAACACCGTGCGCCAGGTCGTTGAAGGCATCGAAAATCCCTCCGGTATTTGCTTCAGCGAGCATTACGCATTTATCGCCGACACCGCTGCAAACGCCACGGCCGTCGTCGGCAAGCGCTCCCTAGAAAAGGCGACGTCGCTGAAGCTCGTAGGCCAGCAGCCCGACAATGTCTACTTCGATACCAAGAACGGTGCTCTCTGGATCGCTGCCTCCGGCGGCGAGATCACAGTCTACAAGGCGGTCGGGCGCGGCGGCCTCAAGCACCTCGCGGGCGTCAAGCTAAAGCCTGCCCCTGTCAAGGAACCGCTCGGACGGGGAATATACGTTGCCTCCAAGGACCTCATCTTTCAGCCGATCGATGACAGGATTGAGGTGATCGATCCGATGAGCCGCAGGTCGGAGCGCGCTTGGAAGGTCGCTGACGCCGTGCGCATTACGAGCGTTGCCTACGATCCAAAGTCAGAACGCCTGATTGCCGGAACTGTCGGCAAGTTCGTGGCCGTCGTCGATGCGAAGACGGGCAAGGAACTCGGCAAGGTGGCGCTCAAAGGCGAAATCGGCGCGATCGCAATCGATTCCGGCACGCGTCACGCCTTCGCGGCCGACCGCGCCGGGCAGGTCGCGGCAATCGACATCGATCGAGCCGCGCTTGTCGCTTCGATCCCATCGGATGCGGAAGTGCGGGCACTCACGCTCGATCCGCACAGCCATTACCTCTACGTCTATCGGGACCAGGCGAACAAGGTAGACATCTTCGAGCCTCGCCAATGAGGCTGACATGCGGGGCAAGTGCGGCCTCGCTTGCAGATCGGGTTCCTCTCCTGTTTGATTTTTGCAGCTCGCCCGGTGTAAAGCTCTCGCCATGAGCGAGTTGCAGCATCGGATCGGACCAAGCCACCGTGTGTCCGTCGCACCCATGATGGACTGGACGGATCGGCATTGCCGATATTTCCTCCGGCTCATCAGTCGACGCGTCCTTCTCTATACCGAGATGGTTACGACGAGCGCGATCCTGCATGGGGACCGCAATCGGCTGTTGGCTTTCGATGTTGCCGAACATCCGTTAGCGCTTCAATTGGGTGGCTCAGAGCCAGCGGCACTCGCGGCGTGCGCGAGGATCGCGGAGGAATTCGGTTATGACGAAGTGAATCTCAATCTCGGTTGCCCGAGCGACCGGGTGCAGTCGGCCAAATTCGGCGTATGCTTGATGACGGAGCCGTCGCTTGTCGCCAAAGGCGTTTCGGCCATGATCGCGGCGACGCGGCTGCCGGTCACCGTCAAGACCCGGATCGGCGTCGACGCGCACGATTCGTATGTCGAGTTGCTCGCCTTCGTTCGCCGCCTCGCCGATGCCGGATGTCGGAGCTTTGCGGTCCACGCCCGCAAGGCTTGGCTCCAAGGATTGAGCCCCAAGGAAAATCGAGAGATCCCGCCGCTGCGCTGGGACATCGTCCATCGGCTGAAGGCCGACAATCCGGGCCTCGAGATTGTGCTCAATGGTGGTATCGAGTGCCTCGACCAGGTGGAAACGCAGCTTGAGTTGGTCGACGGTGTGATGATCGGCCGTGCCGCCTATCGAGACCCCTACATGCTTGCGTCGCTCGACCGTCGGTTCTTTCGCGAGTCAGCGCCTGCGCCGAGCCGCCGCGAGGTCATCGAGAATCTCGTGCCGTACATCGAGCGCTGCCGCGTGCGGGACGTCCCGCTCAACTCGATTGCACGGCATATCCTGGGTCTGTTCCAAGGCGTTCCAGGCGCACGCGCATGGCGCCGTCACTTGAGCACCGAAGCGCACCGCGGTGGTGCCGGACAGGAAGTCGTCGTGGCCGCGCTGTCTCTGATCGCGGATGACATACTCCCCGCAACGACCGGGTCGGCGGCAACGACGCTAATCGTACCGAGTGCAGCCTGACAGGCGTTCACGAAAGTCCGGTCTCTTCAACGCCGGTTTTGCCCGACATGCAAGTGCTGCTCAATTTGTACGGTCGTCTTCGTCTTCGCCGTCGCTCTCGTCTTCGTCCTCAATTTCCCACATGTCGTCATCGGGGAACTGGTCGTCATCCACGAGCATCCGCGGGATCGATGTGTCGACGATGTGAATTGTGCCCGTTGCCGCCACAGGGCGCGTGACGCCACTCATTGCCGCAAGATCGTCTTTGAGCGCTTCAACCGCGGCCCCGATCAACGTCGCGACCAATGAATTCTTCGCTGAGCAGGCCTCGAAATAAAGATATTCAAGGGACTTTAGCAGCGCTGCGTGTCGCATCGAATGCTCGGCGGCTTTGTCGTTTGCTTGCCCGCCAAGTGACTCTGGAAGCTGTCGCGCCATGGGTGCCGAACTCCTTTCGAACCGCACACCCTTGACCGGATGTGCGAGGATTGTGCCGTACCGACCCTCCCGACGGCACTCGGCTTCGTCCCATGCCCCGAAGGGCGAGCTTATAGCACAGGTTCCAAACCGGGAGCCACATCCGCGACGATGCTCTCCAAGATTGAATGGCAGTTATGTGCTGCTACTTTACGCTGCGCACGATGACGCCGACTGCTGCCACTCGGCCAGGACGTCGGGATCGGATTCCTTGGCGACCCACTTCGTTTTGATGGTCGCGAAAGTGGTGCTATCGACAATTTGTCCGAGCGCCCAAACGGTCATTGCGCGGACGAGGGGCGAAGTGTCGCCCAATAATGGTTCGATGCGCGGCGCAAGGTTCGGGTCGGCGCTATTGCCGATCGCGATAAGCACGTTCCGAACAAAGCGGTCCCGGCCGATTCGTCTGATGGGTGAGCCGGCGAATACTTGGCGGAAGGCGGTTCCGTCGAGCATGACGAGATCGGCGAGCTTAGGTGCGGTGAGATAGATGCGCGGCAGGAACGCATATTCGCGCGTGCGTGACGCGAATTTGTTCCATGGACAAACCGCGAGGCAATCGTCGCAACCATAGATACGGTTGCCCATCGGTTGGCGGAACTCCGGCGGAATGTGGCCCTTATGCTCGATGGTGAGATAGGAAATGCAGCGGCGTGCGTCGAGCTGATAGGGTGCGGGAAATGCGCGGGTCGGACAAGCATCGAGGCACCGCCGGCATTGGCCGCAGTGATCCGTCTCGGCCCGATCGGGTGGGAAGTTGTAAGTCGAAAAGATTGTACCAAGGAACAGCCAGGACCCAAAGCGGCGCGATACCAGATTCGTATGCTTGCCTTGCCAACCGATGCCGGCGGCTTCGGCCAGAGGTTTTTCCATGACCGGTGCGGTGTCGACGAACAGCTTCACCTCGCTCCCGGTTTGTTCCACCATCCAGCGCGCAAGTATCTTGAGGCCTTTTTTCATGACATCGTGATAGTCGAGGCCGCGGGCGTAAACCGACACACTTGCCCGTTCGGAATGGCGCGTGAGAGCGAGAGGGTCATCGCAAGGCGCATAGTTCAATCCGAGCACGACAACACTTTTGGCCGCCGGCCAAAGTGTGGCCGGATTACCTCGGCGCTCGAGGGTTTCCGCGAGCCATGCCATATCGCCGTGATATCGCCGGCGCACATACTCCGTGAGATTATGTTTGGCTCGTGCATCGAGCCGGGCAGGTGCGAAGGCCACAAGGTCGAAGCCGAGGTCGTTTGCCTGTCGCTTGATCGCGGCCGCGAGCGTCGCCGTCATCGTCGCACTACCCGCGTCCGCGATAAGGTGCAGCACCTTGATCGGGTATCCACAGGTCCTTGGGTGGAGGTCCAGACTGGTAGAAAATATCGATCGGCATGCCGCCGCGCGGATACCAGTAGCCGCCGATCCTGAGCCATTGTGGCTTCAGGAATGAGGTCAGGCGTTTCGCAATCGAGACGGTCGTTTCCTCGTGGAACCCGCCCCGATTTCGGAAGGCCGCAAGGTAAAGCTTCAATGACTTGCTCTCGACGAGTCGCAATCTTGGCACGTAGTCGATGACGAGATGCGCGAAATCCGGCTGGCCCGTGATGGGGCAAAGGCACGTGAACTCAGGACAGGTGAAACGTACAAGGTATCGCTGGCGCGGATGCGGGTTCGGGACGCTTTCGAGCCGTGCCGCCTCGGGCGATTTCGGCAGGGTCGATTTGCTGCCGAGCATAGTCAAAGTGTGGTTGCTTCTCTTTCCCATGTCCAACCTTGCCTCGAAGTCGGCCGATCATATAGAGCCGGGCGGAACCAGTCGACAAGGGACGCGGAAATCCCGGCCGCGAACGGTTCCTGTTTCTCGGCGGTTTCTTGCTTCGGAAGTTTAAGGTCCTGGTCGAGTGATTGCAGGCGGCCCTCCACGTACCGCCGGTTTCCGTCCATCAACGACTGAAGTGCTACATCGGGCGTGAGGGAACTTTGCGCAGCGGCGGCCCTCGGCGTGGCAACGACGCGAGCCAAGACGCCGCTTGCGGAACCAGCGAGGGCCGAGTGCAGGAAACGCCGTCGCGAAGGACCATCCGCAACCACTCGCTCAGTCGCTTGCGAGAGTATGGACCCGCCGTAGGCGCATGCATCGATTCCTGCCGGAGACGTTGAATTCGTCATTGCACAGCCCCCCGTTCAATTTGCGATGCGCAATGCGTGCGGCGCAATGATATCGAAATGCCTGGAGCGATCCAATGGGTCGGACTGCTCGATGGATCCGATCCCGAGAAATGATCGTGTGCGGGGCCGTGTCAAGCAGGCTCGATGTCGCCTTGATCCTGCTCGACGCGAAAGCGATCGATCGCCTCGTTGAATCGATCTTCTTCAATCGCGCTGCGGAGCGAGGCCATCAGATCCTGGTAGTAAGTAAGATTGTGCCATGTGAGAAGCATGGCGCCGAGGATTTCGCCGGCCTTGACGAGATGATGAAGGTAGGCGCGGCTGAAATTCCGGCATGCGGGGCAGCGGCAGCTCCCGTCGAGCGGTCGAGGGTCCGAAGCATGGCGCGCGTTGCGGATATTGATTTGCGCGCGGCTTGTAAAGGCTTGGCCCGTGCGACCGGAGCGTGTCGGGAGCACACAATCGAACATGTCGACGCCGCGCACAACGGCACCCACAATGTCGTCCGGTTTCCCGACTCCCATGAGATAGCGCGGTTTCTCCCTCGGCAGATGAGGAATCGTCGAATCGATCGTGGCCAGCATCTTCGCCTGACCTTCGCCAACCGCAAGTCCACCGACCGCGTAGCCATCGAAACCGATTGCCGTAAGGGCCATGGCGGATTGCTCCCGCAACGACGGATAGACACTTCCTTGTACGATACCAAACAACCCGTAGCCCGATCGATTCACGAATGCCGCCCTTGAGCGGGCCGCCCATCGCATGGATAGCTCCATCGACTTGATTGCGGTCGCCTCATCGCACGGCCAGGCGGTGCATTCGTCGAGCGCCATGGTGATTGTGGCGTCCAGAAGGTGCTGGACTTCCACGGAGCGCTCCGGTGAGAGCATGTGACGAGTACCGTCGACATGCGATTGGAAGGCAACGCCCTCCTCCTTGAGGACGCGGAGCTGGGCGAGGGACATCACCTGATAACCGCCCGAGTCCGTCAGTATCGGCCCGGGCCAATTCATGAAACGCTGGAGTCCACCGAGCGTTGCAATACGCTCGGCGCCCGGGCGCAGCATCAGGTGGTACGTGTTACCGAGAATGATCTGCGCACCGGTTGCAATCACCGATTCCGGCATCATCGCCTTGACGGTGCCCGCTGTCCCCACGGGCATGAACGCTGGCGTGTCGACAATGCCATGTGCGGTCGAAAGCCGGCCGCGCCGAGCGGCCCCGGCGGTCTTTATCACTTCGAAGCCGAATCCTTTCGTCACGCGGCCCCCGAACGCTCGATAAGGCAGCAATCGCCATAGGAATAAAAGCGATAGCCAGCGGCAATCGCGTGGCGATACGCAGCGCGCATGCGCTCCAACCCGGCGAATGCCGATACCAGCACGAATAGCGTCGAACGCGGCAGGTGAAAATTGGTGAGCATGACGTCGGCGATGCGGAATCGATAGTCAGGCATGATGAAAAGATCGGTCTCGCCCGCAAAAGGCGCTACGTCGCCTTGCTCGTTCGCGGCCGTTTCGAGTACGCGCAGGCTGGTCGATCCGACCGCCACGATTCGGCCTCCGCGCGCTTTCGTGTCATTGACGAGTTGCGCCGTGGACGACGACAGCATGGCATGCTCGCTGTGCATGCGATGCTCGCGGAGATCGTCGACCTTGACCGGTAGGAAGGTCCCCGCGCCAACATGGAGAGTTATGGTCGTTCGTTTGACGCCGCGTGCCTCGAGTGCGGCTACTAGTTCCTCGGTGAAGTGGAGACCGGCAGTGGGTGCCGCGACCGCACCGGGATGACGCGCGAAGATCGTCTGGTAATCCTCGCTATCTTGCGCATCCGGTCCCTGGGCGCGCTTGATATAAGGCGGGAGTGGAGCGACGCCATGTCGCTCGAATGCTGCAAATAGTGCCGGGCCAGCACGATCGAAGCGCAATGCGACCTCACCGTCACCGCCTTTCTCGACAATTTCGCAGCCAAAATCCTCGGCGAAATCCACACGATCGCCAATCTTGAGTTTGCGCGCGGGCTTGGCAAAGGCGCGCCAACAATCATCGCTCTTTTGACGATGGAGTGTGAGTTCGATTTTCGCAGCACCGCGCATTCCCGCAAGACGTGCGGGGATGACCTTCGTGTCGTTGAGCACCAGAAGATCGCCTGGCTGCAGGCGTTGCGGCAGCTCCCGCACGATATGGTCGCTCAGCGTCCTCGGCGTGACGTGCAGAAGCCGTGCGGCGTCGCGTGGACGCACCGGCCTTGATGCGATCAACTCGCGAGGTAGGTCGAAATCAAATGACCCGATCGGGATCGGTCCGTCCGACACGGTTTATTCGTCTTTTAGCTGCGGCTTCGTCGGCCAAAACGCCGCCCGCCCGTCGAGGCGAAGAACCATCTCGATGCCAAGCGCCTTGCCATGCACCTAGGTGAAGGCCTTGAAGGCTATGAGCGTAAAGGTGTCCTTGATTCCCGCGACTCGTTGGATCTGGGAAGCGACGAAGTGACCGATATCCATGTCCTGCGGTAGGTAGCACTTGACCATGAGGTCGTACTGGCCGGAGATGGAATGCACTTCCGAGACTTGTTCGACGTTCAGCACAAGGTCGTTCGCCACGTCATAGGTCCTGCCTAAATCGCATTTGACCATGATGAAGATGGTCTGCATCGCGCTCCGCCTTGCTATGGCAATGGATTGCCGCTCATCTCGCGGTGACCGGTATTTGGGCACCCAGCAGCCGGCATTGTGCGTGGCCGGGGTTCGGCTGTCCAGTGGAGCGGTGAAAGGGAATAACAGTCCCCGGGGGAATTGTCCGCTTCGTCGCCGATCCGGCGTCGACTTAGCACCTCGCGCGAAACCGAGTGCGACCAGAGGTGTGCTTCAGCGGCCGCTTGCGAGACGGATGGAACGCATCAGGAATGCGGGGACATGATCCCCCATGCCGACAACAGGCTCATCGACGTCATCGTCGTGACGCCGACCGCGCTGCCGGCCGCCGCGCTGCGGGGTCTCGACATTAGGCGGTCGACGGCGCACCGCCTGAGGACCCGCGTTATCGCGCGGATCTCCATGCATGGCGGGGCCGGTAGCCGGCAAGAGCGCCGTCGGAGAGATCTCGGGCTGCGCCGCGTCAAGAGGAAACGGACTTTCAGCGGCAACCGCAGCGACAGAGTCGTTTCGCATACGCTTATCGCGCCGCTCGTGCCGTCCGTCTCCGCGCCGACGTTCACGGCGTGGGCCGCGGTGCATGCCCCGACTCCGCATCTCGCCAGTCCCTTCCGACGGGTCGGGTGCGCGCAATTCCGGCAACGCCTCCCGGACGATCTCATGCTTCATGAGCCGCTCGATCGCGGCAAGTGATTTTGCCTCCGCCGGTGTGGCAAGCATGATCGAGCGCCCGCGGCGTCCAGCACGACCGGTACGACCGATGCGGTGAATATAATCCTCCGCATTGTGAGGAACGTCGAAATTGAATACGTGGGACAGAAATTGGATATCGAGCCCGCGTGCCGCAACGTCGCTGCAGACCAGGATGCGAATCTCGCCGCGCTTGAAACGCTCGAGCGTGTCGGTGCGCAGTTCCTGGGCCAGATCGCCATGAAGGGCTGCGGTGTCGAAGCCGTGCTTCTTGAGCGAACGGAACAAAATGTCTACGTCGCGCTTGCGATTGCAGAAGACGAGTGCATTGCGCACGTCTTCGCGCTGGATCAAAAGACGCAAGGCTTCCCGCTTGTCGGCGGTGTCGACCATGACGAGGCTTTGATCTACGGTCTCGGCTGGCGAGGCAGGTGGGGCGACGGAGATCTCCTTGGGGTTCATCAAGAACGCGTCGGCGAGGCGACGAATTTCCGGCGCCATGGTCGCGGAGAAGAAAAGGGTCTGGCGGATTTTCGGGATCATCGACACGATTCGCTCGACATCCGGGATAAAGCCCATGTCGAGCATACGATCGGCTTCGTCGATCACGAGGATCTTGATGTCGCTCAGCAGCACCTTGCCGCGCTCTATGTGGTCGAGAAGCCGGCCCGGTGTCGCGATCAGCACGTCCACGCCACGGTCGATCAACTTCTCCTGATCGTCGAAAGAAACACCCCCGATCAGGAGTGCCTTCGAGAGCTTGGCGTGCTTGCCGTAAACCTCGAAGCTTTCGCCCACCTGTGATGCCAGCTCCCGCGTCGGCTCGAGGATGAGCGAGCGGGGCATCCGCGCTCTGGCGCGACCGCTTGACAGAATGTCGATCATCGGCAGCGTGAACGCGGCCGTCTTGCCTGTCCCTGTCTGGGCGCAGCCGAGCACGTCGCGCCCTTGCAACACGATAGGGATGGCTTGCTCCTGGATTGGCGTAGGCGTTTCGTAGCCTGCATCCGAAACGGAACGGAGAACGTCTTCGCTAAGGCCGAGATCGGAAAACTTCATAAAGGCTATCTGCTCTTGCGCGAGAGCCGCAGTCTGCTCAAGCTATGGGGAACTGATAGGAAAATGTGGCCGGGATCATAGTTTTTCCAGTGGTCCTGTCAATCTTTGTCGTATTTTTCGCGCGTTTCCACCGTGGCGGTGACAATGGGACCACTTGGCGTGCGGGCGGCGGCGCATTACCCTGTTAGAACGCCAAGCCGCTCAATCTCCAACGGATTCCCATGACCGACCGCACCTCGCTTGTCCTCATCCCTGGCCTGCTTTGCGACCGCGCACTGTGGCGTCATCAGGCGGCCCACCTCGCCGACTTGGCGGATGTCATCGTCGCGGACGTGAGCGAGCAGAGTTCAATGGCGGCAATGGCGGATGCGGTACTTGCGCAGGCGCCGGCCGGGAAGGTTGCCTTGGCCGGGCTTTCAATGGGCGGCTACGTCGCCTTCGAGATCATGCGCCGCGCACCAGAGCGCGTTTCGCGTCTGGCACTCCTCGATACCATGGCGCGCAAGGATACCGAGGAGCAACGTCACCGCCGCCTCTCGATGATCGCGCAGGCTGAAAAGGGGGACTTCCACGGGGTCACCAGCCGCCTTCTCCCGCTTTTCGTCCATCCCGATCGCGTGACGGACGCTCCGCTCGTCGAGGAGATCATGGCGATGACCAAGCGCGTCGGCAGGGACGCCTTCCTCCGCGAACAAACGGCGATCATGGGCCGGGCGGACAGCCGACTGCACCTCGGCGAAATCCGCGTGCCGACCCTTGTGCTGGTCGGACGGCAGGACGCGCTGACCCCTGTGGAAGTGCACGAGGAACTCGCATCACGCATTGCGCGTGCCAAGCTGGTCGTCGTCGAAAATTGTGGCCACCTGTCGACGATGGAGCGACCGGAGGCCGTTACCGCGGTGATGCGCTATTGGCTACAGGAATAAGGAAAGGCAGGATTTCGGCGGCTGCCGGTCCGTTCGCCGCCGCGCTATTTCACCCACTTGGCGAGAATTGCCTTGTACTCGCCGCTCTCGATGGCCTGATGAAGCCATTGGTCGACGAAATCCTTCCACACAGCGTCGCGCGGCAGGAGATAAGCCTTTTCGGAGAAATTGAAGGGCCGATCCGGATTGATGGCGCAAAGCCCCGGGTGCTCCTTCTCCCAGAAGCGGGTTTCGCTTGCATCCGTGATCATGAGATCGGCCTTGCCGTCGAGAATCTGCTGCCAGATCGTTCTGTTGTCGGGATAAACCTCGATCGTTGCGTGCTTCAACGTCGCGCGGTCGAACTTCTCGTTGGTTCCGCCGGGATTGGTCACCACCTTGACACCCGCTCGGTCGATGTCCGCGAGCGTTTGATACTTTGTCCGGTCGTCGCAGCGCGCCACCGCCGCCTTGCCGTCGACCATGAGCGGTATGGTGAAGAGTGCCGTTTTCTGGCGTTCCATCGACACCGAAACACCACCCATCGCGATGTCGTACTTATCGGCGATGAGGTCAGGCATAAGGTCGGACCATTTGGTCTGGACAAACTGGACCTCGACGCCAAGGGTGGCGCCGAGCGACTTGGCCATTTCGATGTCGATGCCTTCGAAGGTCTTCGTTTCGGGATTGAGGTAGGAAAAGGGCTTGTAGTCGCCCGTGGTGCCGATGCGCAGCACCTTGGATTCTATGATCGTGTCGAGTTTGGTGTTCGGCGATTCCGCTGTGCGTACCGATACGGCACTGACGGCAAGGCCGATGAACACAATGAAGGTCAGCCCGACCAGGGTCAGTACGACACGCCGAATTTCTTTCATTGAAAACTCTCCGCGGAACTTGCCTCCCACCCTGCACGCTACGCGAGCAGAGAAGGCAAAGCCAGAACCTTTTTACTAATATAATAAATAGCTTACGTTTTGTTTAACATTGAGCGTGGGAGCGGAAATTCCGGTTTGGGGCAGGGGCTATGCCGCCGGAAGTCGGGTCAGGTATGCGAAGGAACGCCGGGCTGTTCTCCCAAATCCCAGAATAGGCCCGCCATGATCCTGAGCCCATCGCGCAGGATCGGAACCAGCCCGTGCTCATTCGGGGCGTGCTGGGAACAGCCCGCGTAGGAGTGCGGCACCCATATCGTCGGCATGCCGAGAATATCGGCGAAACACTCGTTCGGCAGGGATCCGCCGAGATTGGGCAACACGGCGGGTTTGGCGCCAACCGTGCGTTCGATCGAGGCGACGGCCCATTGCGCCCAGGGGTGGGTAGGGTCGAGGCGGGTCGCCTGCATGAAGCCCTTTTCCCAAAGCTTAACCTGGACCATCGGAAAACCGGCCCTGTCGAGATGGCGGCGGATCGCATCGATGAAGCCATTGGGATCGGTATCGACGGTATAGCGGATTTGGCATGCGGCCGTGGCGCGCGGCGGAATGGCGTTCACGGGATTGTCGGGATTGCCGGTGCGGAAAGCGAGTACCTCGAAGGTATTCCATGCAAATACCTTCTCGGCCGGGGTCAATCCTGGCTCACCCCAATCGGGATCTATGGCAGGTGCGTCGTCTCCCCCACCGACCTCGAGGCCGGCGACCGCCTCGTGCACCGAAATCGGGATCGCGCGCGGCACCAGTTCCCGCACCTGGACCCTGCCGGACTTGGTCACGATCGAGGCGATCGCGTTCGCAAGGATAATGCCGGGGTTGGCAAGGAGCCCTCCCCAATTGCCCGAATGGTGGCCGCCTTGACGTAAATCGACGATGAGGTCGAAATTCATGGCCCCACGCGAGCCCATGAAAATCGTAGCACGGTCCGGCGCCAAGCGCGGGCCATCCGAGGCAAGCAGCAGATCCGCCGCAAGCCGCCCCTTTTGTTCGGCGCAGAATTTGTCGAGGCCGGGCGATCCGATTTCCTCGCTGGTCTCCAGGAGGATTTTCGAGTTGAAGCCGAGCTTGCCGCGCTCGGCGAGCACGCACTCGAGGGCGGCGATATTGATCGTGTGCTGGCCTTTATTGTCGGCGACCCCGCGCCCGTAGAGGACATCCCCCCGACGCTCGAGCTTCCAAGGCGAAAGTCGGTCCTTCCATTGCGCGTCCAAGCCCCGGATGACGTCGCCGTGGCCGTAGGTGAGGGCGGTTGGAAGGTTCGCCCCCTCGATCCGTTCCGCCACCAGAAACGGACCACCCCACGCGACCGGATTGTCGAAGATTTCCGTGCGGTATCCGAGACGGGCGAGGGCAGGAGAGATTTCCTTCGCCAGATATTCGACGAGATGCGGCCGGCTTTCGGGTTCCTGGCTCTCAGTCTTGACGGCGACGCGCCGGGCCAGCGTTTCGAAGAAAGGGCCGTCGTCGA
>DASPOR010000119.1 GCA_035625915.1 Alphaproteobacteria bacterium
AAGGCTTGACATGCCGCACCGGCGACCGGACGCGCACCTTCTCCAAGGTCGAACTCGGCGATTGGGTTGGCCAACGCGCGCAAGCCGGACGTCTCCCGCCGAATGGCTTCCCCCGCTCGCGCAAATTCGACTGATTTTTGCCGCATACCGATTGCCGGTGTTTCTGGCACGGAATACATGGTGATGCGAAAGCAGTCGGTCTCGCAAACACGTGAAATTGGTCGAGCCCGCGTCCATGAAATGCGCTGACTTTTCACGATTGGCTGTGAGACGGGACGTTACGTCGTTTGCGTGTTTTGAGCGGTCTTTGCACTTGCCACGCGATGATATTCGGCTACTACAAGGAAAGAAGGAGTAGCCGACATGATCCCTTCGGCATTTCCATACCAAAAGCAGCGGCGGTGGGTCCTCGGCAGCGAGATGGCGTACGTCGAAGTGGGAGAGGGCGACCCCATCGTGCTGCTGCACGGCAATCCCACCTCATCGTACCTCTGGCGCAACGTGTTGCCGCACCTCAAGCCGCTAGCTCGCTGCATTGTCCCCGACCCGATCGGCATGGGCGATTCCGAGAAGCTGCCAAACGGTGGTCCCGACTCATATCGCTTCGTCTCGCTTGAGGAACGCGAGAGACAGGCCTCTCCCAACTGAACGAAGGGAGCAAAATTATGGCAAATCAGCGCAAACCCAGCATCGTCTTGGTCCACGGCCTCTGGGCAGACGGCTCTTGCTTCAGCAAACTCATCCCGACCCTTCTGGCCGAGGGACATGAGGTGATCGCATCTCAGCACGGACTCGATTCGCACGCCGAGGATGTCGCGAACGTGAGAAGGACTCTGAAGCGGGTCAGCAGTCCCGTAGTCTTGGTTGGGCATTCTTACGGCGGCTCTGTCATCACTGCGGCGGGCACGGACCCGCGGGTGGCTGCACTCGTCTATATTGCTGCATTTGCGCCCGACGCGGATGAAACGACACAGAGCCTTCAGGAAAAGTTCCCAGCCACGGATATCTTCTCCCATATCGAAGTTGCAGACGGGCGGGTGTGGCTGAAGGCGGACGGTGTTTCGTCATTCGCGGGCGATCTACCAGAGGAGGAGCAGAAACTGATTTGGGCCACGCATGCAGCGCCCACGGCAGACCTGTTCAATCAGAAGTTAGACGGTACGGCTTGGAGATCGAAACCGACCTGGTACATCGTTGCCAGCAGTGACCATACCATCCAACCCGCCTTGGAGCGTTTCGTCGCAAAGCGTATGGGAGCGAACACCTTCGAGACCGACAGCAGCCACGTTCCGATGCTGTCCCAGCCCGACTTTGTGCTCGACGTGATCCGAAAGGCCGCAGAGGCGGTGACGGAGAAGACAGCCGCTGCGTAGGGCTGCGATATCGTCGCTCCCCACGCCATGCACAACTATCGCCAATACCTCTGCGGGGCTTTTTCTTTGTGCACGCGACGCAGGGTCGATGCCGGCGGAATTCGAGGGCTTGGATGGCCTCAAGCGCACCAGGGCCGGGGTAGGCGAGGGTGACGCTAGAAGGCTTCTATGAGCTGAAAATCCGTAAGGGCAAGTCGATTTTTGTAGCGTATTCAGCGCCTTAGTTATGGTCTTCGAGTGTATTGTTGGCTGAACTGTAGGATGTACCAGCGTTAAAACTTAACACATTGATATTATTTACATAATTCGCAATTGTGGCGGATCGAATTTCCGCCAACCCTCGGAACCGAGCGCTTCGAGGGGGCGGAAGCGCGCCTTGTAGGCCATCTTGCGGCTGCCGCCGACCCAATAGCCGAGGTAGACATAGGGGAGCGAGCGCTGCTGCGCGGCCAGGATCAGGTGAAGGATCATGTAGCTCCCAAGGCTCGGCCATTTTCCGCCGGCTGCGAAAAAGCTGTATACGGCGGAAAATCCCTCCGACAATCTGTCGGCAAGGCACGCTGCGACAAGGACCCCGAGCGGATCGCGAAACTCGAGCACGAAGCTGCGGACTGGGCTGTCCTCGATCATGTTGCGGTAATCGTCATAATCCATGAGCGCCATTTCGCCGTCGCCATGTCGGGTTGCGATGTAGCGGCGGAAAAGCGCGTATTGCTCGCGGCTTGCGCGGGCGGGCACGACCTCTACGGCGAGTGGCGCGTTCAGCTTGAGAATGCGGCGCATCCAAGGCCGCTCCTCGAAACTTTCGGTCAACACGCGCACCGGTACACAGGCCTGGCACTCGGGGCAGGCGGGCCGGAACGCAACCTGGTGGCTGCGCCGGAAGCCGCCGCGCAGCAGGGTCTCATAAAGCCGGTCGCCTTCGGCACTCGTCAAATCGGTGAAAATGCTGCGCTCGATACGCCCAAAGAGGTACGGACACGGGCGCGGTCCCGAGAGATAGAAGTGACGCGGTAGTTTGGCGAGGCCTTCGGACGATCCCGACATGCCCCCATTATCCGCAAGTCACGCCGACGCCACAAGGTTAACGGCGTGCTGCCGGCATCACCGAAATTAGGGACCCAATACCATCGATTTCGAAGTCCGGATCACGACTGTGCCGGAGAGATAGTCATGCAGGCATCGCCGGCGCGTATTGAAAAGTGCAAAACCCAGCACAAGCCACATGAGGATGGCGGCTGTCATATATGACATGCCCCAGAAAACGGCGGCGCGCACGAAGGCTTGGCTCATCGTGGGGCGAGTGCCGAGCCAGCTCCGCACCTCGAGCCCCATTGTGCGCATCCCGATCGTAGCCGACCGTCGCCCACCGACTTGCAGCGCGTCGTAGAAAACCGTCACCGCCGGGCTCAAGACGACAAGGGGCAAGAACAGGAGCCCGAATGAGACAACATGAAGGAACATGACGATCATCCAAAACACAATGATCAGCAGGATAATGAGAACAAGATCGATCAGATGGCCGAAGATCCGGCGGAAAACGATTCCTTCGTAAAGCTCGGGGTGGTCGAGCGGATCGGGCGCTGGCCCCGCCCAACTCGACGGATTGGCGTTGCTGATCGGTAACTGGCTCATGCGTTATCCCCCTTGGCGATCTCGAAAGCCTAAGGGGCTCGTGCCAATTACGCAAATGCCGTCTCGCCGGATTTCCTTCGACGGGCGCGTCCACTTTGCCGAGAATGCCCAGCGCCTAGCCTTGCCGGTCCTGGAGGAGGGTAATGCTGATGCGCCGATTGCGAGGGCTCAGGGGGTCGGTTGGGATCAAAAGGTCGGTGTCCGCATTTCCGGTCACGCGCGCAATCCGTTCGGGCGGTAGCCCTGCCTCGATGAGGGCGCGGCGGCTCGCGTTCGCACGGTCGACCGAAAGCTCCCAGTTGGTATAGTTACCCCGCGCATAAGGTCGGGCATCCGTATGGCCGGAAATTGCGATCTTGTTGCTGGTGAGCTTCACCACCTCGGCCACTTTGCCCAACAGCGCCTTCGTATAATCGTACATATTGGCGCTGCCGAGGGGGAACATCTCGAGCTTGTCCTGGTCGACGATCTGTATGCGCATCCCTTCCGGTGTGCGATCGATGATGAGGCTGTCCTTGAGGGCCTGAAGCTGGGGTACTGACTGGATCGCCTGGCGCAATTCCTTTTCGGCTTCGTCGAACGCGCGCTCCTGCTCCTTCTCGGCTATCCGCTTCTTTTGCTGATCGGTGAGCTTGGCCGGGTCGTTGACCGAATCCGTTTTCAAATCCCTTGCCAAGTCCTTGGTCGGATCCGCGCGCCCGCTTTGTGCCGCGTCGTCGTCAGCACTGCGGTTGGTGTTTGTATCGTCCTGATCGGCGGACGGTGCGTTGACCTGGGCCGGGATAGGCGGCAGGGGCAGCGTGACGTGCACCGGGCTCGTCGAGTTCATCGGGCCAGGCTCGTTGGGGCTTAACCCCCCGAGCACGCCGCCCGCACCGCTTGCTTCCTTCGACGTGGCACCCGGTGCAAAATAATTCGAGATACCCAGCCGCTGCTCTTCCGTCGTCGCGTTCAGAAGCCACAAGAGGAGGAAAAACGCCATCATCGCGGTCACAAAGTCGGCGTAGGCGACCTTCCACGCCCCGCCATGATGGCCGCCGTGACCGCCCTTCTTGATCTTCTTAACGATCACTTCTGCGTGGTTTGCTTCCGCCATGAGACGCTCGTGTGGTCCCTGTCAGCCCGACGCATTATGCCGGCGGCAATGCGGCGTTCGATTCCTCGACCTCGTAGAAGGTCGGCCGGACATTCGAGAGGAGTGCCTTGCGCCCGAACTCGACCGAAATCGCCGGCGCATAGCCTTGCATGTGGGCCAAAAGCCCCGCTTTGATGCACTGAAAGTATTTAAGCTCCGCATCGTAAATCGCTTTCAGGCCATTGCCGATCGGGCCTACGAACCCGTATGACAGAAGCACGCCAAGAAACGTGCCGACGAGTGCAGCACCGATCAGGTGGCCGAGTATCGCCGGCGGCTGGTTGATTGCGCCCATGGTATTGATCACGCCGAGCACCGCCGCGACGATCCCAAGTGCTGGCATGCCGTCCGCCATCGTCTGTAACGCACTTGCGATTTGTGCATGCTCGGCATGATGCGTTTCGATCTCCTCGTCCATCAGCCCTTCGATCTCGCGGGCGTTGTCGGTGCCGAGCGTCAATAAGCGCAAATAATCGCACAGAAATGTAACCGCGGCGTGGTCGGCGCTGAATTTCGGAAACGCATTGAAGAGCGTGCTCTCGCTCGGGTTTTCGACGTGCTGCTCGAGGGAGAGCATGCCTTTGCTCTTGGCGATCTTGAAAATCTGATAGAGGAGGCCGAGAAGGTCGAGGTAGCTCTCCTTGCCGTATTTCGACCCTTTGAGCAAGTGGCCGATGGCGCCGGCAATCTTCGCAATGACATGCTTCGGATTCGAGATGAGAAAGGCGCCGGTCGCCGCACCGGCGATGATGAGCAGCTCGAAGGGCTGGATCAGCACCTCGAAATTGCCGCCCTCGGCCAGGAATCCGCCGAATACGGAGCCGATCACCACGACGATGCCGACGATGACAAACATTCGGATACCCCGGCTCTCTGAACTGCGCACTTAGGTCCGTTTAGGCCCCGGACAGTGGCGGAATATCCTTAAAAAGCGGTTTATTAGACCATTTCGTAACGCCCGCGGAGGCTCGGAAGCGCCGTCGCATTTTGGGCGCGAACGGCAATTTTTGGAGGGCAAATCGGTGTCCTGCCATTGCTTCGGCGCCGATTTAGGCGAATATCTCGCGTAAACCCAATCATCGCGCCGTTGTGGGGGTGATTTATGAGGAAGTGGCTATTTACCTACGTCCTCGCCTGCGTTGGCTGTTCGGCAGGTGTGCTCTTATTGTTTTGGGCCATGAACGACTTCGCGGGCCTCGGCCTCGACCTCGGCGGTACGTTGGCTGTGATCTTCGGTGTCACCGTGACGGTGGCTCTTGGGATCACACTGATGGCGCTCGTTTTTGCGAGTGACCGAAGCGATAAGGACGCGGAGGTCGGCCGATCGCAGCTCGACAAGACCGATCCCACCGGGAATTGACGAGAAATTCCACTACCTTAGCGCCTGATCCAAATCGGCAATCAGATCGTCGACATCCTCCACGCCGCAAGAGAGGCGCACGAGTCCGTCAGAAATGCCAAGGGCAGTGCGATGCTCCCCCGGGATGGAGGCATGGGTCATGATCGCGGGGTGCTCGATCAGGCTCTCGACACCCCCGAGGCTTTCCGCCAAGGCGAAAATCTCACAGCGTTCGAGGAATCGCCGCGATGGCTCGAGCCCGCCTTTGATGAATGCGGTCACCATGCCACCGAATCCTGACATCTGGCGCGCGGCGAGAGCGTGCTGGGCATGGCTCGCAAGACCGGGGTAGATGACGCGTTCGATCTTGGGATGCTTTTCGAGCCAGGCCGCGACCGCTGAGGCGTTCGAGCAGTGCCGCTCCATTCGCAGCGCGAGCGTCTTGAGGCCGCGAAGGGCCAGGAAACTGTCGAACGGCCCGGCGATCGCGCCGACCGCGTTATGGAGGAAGGCGAGGCGGTCAGCAAGCTCGGCATTCTCGCCGACGATAACGACGCCGCCCACGATGTCCGAATGGCCATTGAGGTACTTCGTCGCCGAATGGAGCGCCAAATCGAACCCGTATTCGAGGGGACGCTGCGCCCACGGTGTCGCGAACGTGTTGTCGCAGACCGCGAGTATTTTGCGTGCGCGTGCGGCTCGCCCGATGCGCTCGAGATCGACGAGCTTAAGGAGCGGGTTGGTCGGCGTCTCGACCCAGATCATGCGCGTATCGGGCCTGAGCGCCTTTTCGAGCTGTGACGGATCGGACAGATCGGCGAAGCTCACCGCGAGACCGGCGGAACGTTTACGCACCTGCTCCAGCAAACGATGCGTTCCGCCGTAGAGGTCGTCCATGGCGACGATGTGACTTCCGGAATCCAGAAGTTCGAGCACCGTGGACGCACCCGCAAGACCCGATGCGAACGCATATCCCTGCCGCCCGTTCTCCAGATCGGCAACGCAGCGCTCGTACGCCATGCGCGTCGGATTCTGGGAGCGCGAATATTCATAGCCTTTGTGAACGCCGGGGCTATCCTGAACGTAGGTCGAGGTCGCGTAGATCGGCATCATGATCGCCCCCGTCGACGGGTCGGGGCGCTGGCCCGCGTGGATTGCGCGCGTTGAGAAGCCAAGGCGGTTTGACTTCCGCCCATTCGTTCGTTGAGACATGCGATGCTCTCCGTTGGCGCCTACTTCATCCTTCGGCGCAGATAGTTGAGAAGGTCGATTCGGGTGATCAGGCCGTGGAACTGTTCGCCGTCCTTCACGATCGCGACATGTCCGCGCTTGAATATCTCCAGCACATCGGCAATGCCCGCCGAAGGCGGCACTGTCTCAAGCTTTTGCGTCATAGCACTTGAAACGTCCTCCCGGAAGCGCTCCTCATGACCGAAGACACGAATGAGAATGTCCTCCTCATCGAGGATGCCCACGATTCGCTCCCCGTCGAGAACCGGAAGTTGGGACACGTCGTAAAGCTTCATCCGGCCGTAGGCTGAGATCAGCGTATCGTCCGGCTTGACCGAGATCGTCGCATGGCGGCGATGCTGGCGTGCGATGAGATCCGTCAGATCGCCACGCACCTCGCGCTCGATGAAGCCCTGATCGAGCATCCAATAATCGTTGTAGACCTTCGAGAGATATTTGTTTCCACTGTCGCAGACGAGGGTGACGACGCGCTTGGCGCTCGCTTGCTCCCGGCAATAGCGCAGAGCGGCGGCGATGAGCGTGCCCGATGATGAGCCCGCAAGGATTCCTTCGCTCGCGAGCAACTCTCGGCAGGTAACGAAGGCATCGCGATCCGGAATAGTGTAGGCACGCTTTACCCGCGAAAGGTCGGCAACGGGAGGAATGAAATCCTCCCCGATTCCTTCGACGAACCACGTGCCGGTGGTTTCCGAGACCTTGCCGTTTGCGATGTAATTCGCGAGGATCGAGCCTTCGGGGTCCGCGAGCACCATTTCGGCCGCGGGTGCCGTGCGCGCAAAGTAACGCGAAAGCCCGGTAAGTGTACCGCCTGACCCGACGCCGCACACGATGGCGTCGAGCTTGCCTTCCATCTGGGTCCAAATTTCGGGGCCCGTCGTCTCCTCGTGCGCTTTCGGATTTGCAGGATTGCCGAATTGATTGACGAATATAGCACCCGGCGTTTCGCGGGCGAGGCGTGCCGCCCTGTCCTGGTAGTAGTCGGGATGACCCTTTCCCACGTCCGATCGGGTGATAACGACCTCCGCCCCGAGCGCCTTCAAATGGAAGATTTTCTCCTGACTCATTTTGTCGGGAATGACCAGGATCAAGCGGTAGCCTTTCTGGGAGGCGACAAGCGCCAGGCCCAGGCCGGTATTGCCGGCAGTGGCCTCGACCAGCGTGCCCCCTGGCTGGAGCGTTCCGTCCCGCTCCGCCGCTTCGATCATCGAGCGTCCGATGCGGTCCTTTATCGAACCACCAGGGTTTTGGCTTTCGAGCTTGAGGAATAGTCGGCAGGGTCCCGTGTCCAGGCGTTGCACCTCGACCATCGGCGTATTGCCAATGAGCTCAAGGACGTTTCTGCGGACCGGTTCAACGCCCTGCATTTCATTCCCTCGATTCCAAAGTCAGTGTGTAGATAGTCTCAATCCAGCCGAGGTCCAGAAGCCTCCGTGGAATCCCGCGTAGCTGTTTTTGTTGCTGGATCGAGTCGCGAGCGCGCACGGCTAGCATTCAGCTTTCCGAACTTGTCGCCGTCGCGGACAAGAGACGCCCCTTATAGCCAGCACCATCGAGCGGCGTAAGGATTTCTTGCACGTGCTCACGATTGCGCGTTTCGACGACGACGTCGAGATCGATTATTGCGACGGTCATCGTGGCGTCCTCCTTCCCGCTCAGCGTGGCACGAGAGTGAGCAACTCCCCCCCTTTACGGAGGACCTCATCACGGCTTCCAGCGATCGTCACGTAGTCCACATCGCGCCATAGTGCTGCGAAGTCGGAGAAGTGAGTGGAAAGCGGATTACCCGATTGCCCCGTCGCGATCACGAAACGCGAATGAGAAAGATCGGAAAGGTCGTAGAGGGCGCGATAGCCCGCACCGTGCACGTCCGCGAAGGGCTGTTGATCGTCGGCAACCCGGTAGCCGGCGCGGTTGAGCGTATAGTTGCCCCCATCCGCGGCCAAGCGGAGATTGACGAATCGATTTACCAACGGAATACGGTCGAAAATGCGATGGACGAATTGCGTGCGATGCGCGTCCCCCCATCGCCATAAGTCGGCATCCCGGCCGTAGCGGTCCGTAAGCCAGGCAAGGGCTCGCTTCAAGGCCTCGGCGCTTAACGCACGACAGTCGCCGGCTTGCGGTGGCGCCTCCGGCCTCGCGCACCATTCAGGATGCGTCGTGAAGATGGACTGGATGAGCTTCGGATGCTGCCCCCAGAAGCTTGGAAAAAGAGCGCCCATCTTCGCCGCGAACAGGGAACGGTCCAGCTCTCGCATCCATGCGGCGAAAATAAGCGGCTCGGGCTTTGTGCGATCCATGACGCCGTCCCAGCGCTTCATGCGCTCGAGCACGGCCTTGAGGTCCGGAGTGTCGACATCGATATCACTCACGAGCGGCAGAAGTTCACGCGCGGCGAGCGATACGATGTCGCCTTGAATTTTCGCGAACGAATCGAGGCTGGCCTGAGGCGTTTCATTGAGCAGGGATTCGATACGCGCGGCCCGATAAGGCTCATCCCATCCCTGTGTCGTGATGTGGTGGGGATAGTCGGGTGCGGTCACTTTGTTGTTGGCGTTGACGAAGCGTCCCGACGCGGGGTCGATGCCATGCGGGAGCTCGTCGAACGGGAGCGTGCCCGTCCAGTCGTATTCCCCGCTCCATCCGGGAATGGGAAGACGGCCATCGCCCGCCTTTCGGACGGGCATCGTCCCGGCGGTATAGAATCCGATGTGGCCGTCCACGTCGGCATAGATGACGTTCTGTTGCGGTGCGCCGAAATCCTTGAGCGCTTCGGTGAAGCTCATCCAATCATGGGCGCGATCGATTCCGAATATAGCCTGGGCGATGCGATTGTTCGGATCGAGCCACGTTGCGGCAAGGGCCAGGACTGTGCCCGGCTCACCTGCCGTCGTTGCGTCCTTCACGACATCGGAGATGACCGGGCCATGCCTCGTTTCGCGAACCGTGAGTGTGACGGCCGGCTCTCCCCGCACGCCAATGACTTCGGTTCGCGTGCGGAACGGGAGTGAGCCTTCGGGCGTCAAATAGCGCTGCGGATCGCCAGGATCGATTTTTTCTACGAATAAATCCTCGAGGTCGCCGCCGGTCGTCGTCATCCCCCAGGCTATGCTGTCGTTGTGCCCGAGAATTATGATCGGCACACCCGGTACAGTGGCTCCCGTGAGATGAAGGGTCGGTGTCTCGATGCGCGCGAGATACCAGAGTATGGGCAAGCTGAAGCCGAGATGCGGATCGTTCGCTAGAATCGGCTTGCCCGTTAGGGTGTGGGCACCGCTGACCGCCCAGGAATTAGAGGCTCCCTGCCCGTCGAATGGCGCCGAAATGGCGGCGAGGCTCGAATCCGATAATTTGCGCGCGGCCCCGAGTTCGAATGCCAAGGTGGCAGGCGAGTCGTCCGGGTAATGGGGCCAAAGCTGCTCCACCTGATCGGGTGTCAGCTTCTTTAGAAGCTCTGCGCGCAGCAATTCGGTGCGCCAGTGACCCGAGAGCTGTACCGCCATCAGCTCACCCCAGACGAGGCTATCGACCGGGCGCCATGGCGCCGGTGCTGCGCCGAGCACCATATATTCCGGCGGCCAAGCGCCGTGGTGCTGTGCGATGAATGCGTTAACACCGGCGGCGTAGGCATCGAGGTCGGCGCGCATCTCAGGCTCGAGGCCCGCAAGGGCCGACTCGGCGAGGTGCTCGAGGCCGACAGTTCGCGCGAACCGGTCGAGTGGAAGTGCCGCCTCGCCGACAAGCTCTGCAAGATGGCCCGAAGCGAGCCGGCGAAGTTGGTCCATTTGCCAAAGGCGGTCTTGGGCATGGACGAACCCCAGCGCGAAGGCGGCGTCGGCGTCGTTTTTGGCGAATATGTGCGGAATGCCGTAAGGATCGCGGACGATCTCAACCGGATCGACGAGGCCCCGAATAGCGACCGTCCCGGTGGTCTCGGGGAGAGAGGTCGAAAGCCAGAACCAGGCGCCCGCGAGGATGAGTGCCAGCGGAAGCGTTACGATGAGCAGGGGCCGGATCAGCCAGCGGAAGACGAATCGGCGCATTTCGGCATGGTATCAGGCGTGCGACGGGAGAGAAAGGAAGAGCCGCCGCGCTCCATATATCCCCATCAAGCCATGTTCAGAATAATCGTCTTCTTCTCCGTGAAATGGTCGAGCATGGCCTCGAGCGAGGCTTCGCGGCCGAGACCCGACGCCTTGGAGCCACCGTATGAAAGACCTGGCTGCACCACCAGGTTCTGATTCACCTGAACGAATCCCGCCTCGAGGCGCTGGGTCGCATCGAGCGCCTTGCGCAAATCATTGGTCCATATCGTCGCGGCGAGACCGTAGGGTGAGTCGTTGGCAGCGGCGATCACCTCGTCATAGTCTCGCCATTTGATCACTGCGGTCACCGGCCCGAAGATTTCCTCGCGCGCGATGCGGTGGCTGTTGTCGATGCCGGTAAAGATCACGGGCCTCACAAATAGGCCTTTCCCGAATTTCGGATCGGCGGGCAGACTCGAGCATTCATGCGCCGTCGCTCCCGCCGTCGACTGGCCGAGCTTGATATAACCCGCAACGCGCTCGAATTGCTGCGGCGAGATGATGGCACCGATGTCTGTCTTTTCATCGAGCGGGTCGCCCATCACCATCGCATTCACCTTGGCCTTGAGCTTTTCGACGAACGCGTCGTGGATTTTCTCGTGAACGAACATTCGGCTCGCCGCTGTGCAGCTTTGACCCTGGCGCGTGAAGCGCATGCCGACAACCGCACCCGCGATGGCCTTGTCGAGGTCGGCGTCCTCCATCACGATCATCGGACTCTTGCCGCCAAGCTCGAGTGTTACGGGAATGAGCTTGTCAGCCGCTGTCCGGTAGACGACCTTGCCGGTCTCGACCGAGCCGGTGAAGGTCACCTTGCGCACGTCGGGATGCGCAACCAAGGGTGCGCCGCATTCGGGTCCGAAGCCCGAAAGGATGTTGAATACGCCGGGCGGAAGAATTTGATTCATTATTTGAGCCGCGCGCAGTGCGGCGAGGGGCGCTTCCTCGGCGGTCTTGACGACGACGGCGTTTCCCGCGACGAGTGCTGGGGCGATCTTGAGCGCCATCAGGAGAAGCGGGACGTTCCAGGGAATGATCGCGCCGACGACGCCGAGCGGCTGGCGCACCGTCATGGTCAGCATCCGCGGATCGAAGGGCACGGTCTCGCCCTTGAGCTCAGAGCCGAGGCCCCCATAAAACACAAACACATCGGCCAGGACCGACGCCTCAACACGACTCTCTGTCCTAAGCGCCTTGCCCGTTTCGAGGGCGACGAGCCGGCCGAGTTCCTCAACATGCTCATTGAGGCGACGCCCACACTCGGCCACGAGCTTGCCGCGTTCGCGCGCCGGACGCCGGGCCCAAATTCCTTGCGCCCTTTTCGAAGAGTCGACCGCCGCCGCGACATCCGCCGCTTCGCCGAACGCTGCCTCTCCAATCGCCGCACCTGTCGCCGGATTCTCGACCGGGAAGGTCTTGCCTGAGCGCGCCGGGGTAAATGTGCCTTCGATCAGGACCTTGTTCGAGAGCTCACGCGCGAGGGCATGCGGATCGAGACTGGGAATCAAGCGATTTTCCATTATGTGCCTCCAATCCTGCCCTGCGCGCGGTTCAGCGACCCGTGAAGCTGTCCTTGTACTGTTCGCGCAAAAGCTTCTTCTGCACTTTGCCCATCGCGTTGCGGGGCAGCTCGTCCAGGAAGTAAAGTTTCTTCGGAATCTTGTAATGAGCTAGCTCAGCTTTGAGCTTTGCCGTGATGGCGTCCGCAGTCAGGTTCGAATGACCCGGTTTGCGCTTGATCGCGGCGGCGACGCCTTCGCCGAAATCCGGATGCGGCACGCCGAAGACCGCGGACTCGTCCACACCCTCGATACGGTCAATATAGATTTCGACCTCCTTCGGATACACATTGTACCCGCCTGAAATGATCAAGTCCTTGGCTCTTCCGACGATCCAGACGTAGTCTTGCGCGTCGATCTTCCCGACGTCGCCCGTAATAAAAAATCCGTCGGCCCGGAAATCTTCTTTCGTCTTCTCGGGATTGCGCCAATATCCTTTGAAAACGTTGGGGCCGCGCACTTCGATGTTTCCGACCTCGCCGGGTGCGAGCACGCTTCCGTTTTCGCCAGTCACGCGAACCTCAACGCCGGGCAACGCTTTCCCGCAGCTTCCCGACGTCTCGGCCCCGATCGGGTTCGAGGTGTTCATTACCGTCTCAGTCATTCCGTAGCGCTCGACGATCGCCATGCCCGTGCGCGTCTTCCAGGCGTTAAAAGTTTCCTCGAGCAGCGGCGCCGAACCCGCGACGAAGAGGCGGACATGGCCGCAAAGCTCGCGCGTCACGCGCTCGTCGGCAAGCAGGCGAACGTAAAAAGTCGGCACGCCCATGAAGACGCTCGCCCTTGGCAGGAGTCGAACGATCGCGTCCACGTCGAAGCGCGGAAGGAAGATCATCTTGCACGGATTGTAAAGCGACAGATTGGTCGCCACGAATAGGCCGTGCGCGTGGAAGATCGGTAGGGCGTGGAGCAGAACGTCGCCCTTCTGGAATTGCCAGGTCCGGTGCAGCGCCATGGTATTCGAGGCGAGATTGCCGTGCGTCAGCATTGCACCCTTTGGTCGGCCCGTCGTCCCCGAGGTGTACAGGATGCAGCACACGTCGCCCTTTGTCCGCGAGCTAATATCTCGAAGCGGCTCGAGCCCCTTCGACCGCTCGAGAAGCGTTCCCTCGCGCGAATGTCCAAGGGTCAGGACATGAATCCCCTTCCGCGCGGCGGCCAGCTCCCGGATTATTGTTTCCGACTCGGGTCGGCAGACTACGAGCGCCGGTTCCGCGTCGGCAAGAATGTACTCGATTTCGCCTTTTTGATAGGCGGTATTCATGGGAAGAAATATCGCGCCGTAGCGCAAGCACGCGACATAGAGGCAGATCGCCTCTGGCGATTTTTCGACTTGCACGGCGATGCGGTCGCCCGGCAGGATGCCGAGTTCCTCAAACAGTCTCGCCATGCGCGCGGATATGTCGTCAATTGTCCCAAAGCTGTACCCCGTTCCGTCATCGAGTTCGATGAAGACGTCGCTCCGGTCGGCCGGAAATCGGCTGCGGAAAAGGGCGTAACAATTTTCGCTCATTGCCCTGATTCCTTCGTGGCAATTGGCTTGACCATCGGGTGGATAAAGCTGCTTACAACAGTGCCGGTTCCCGATCAACCCGGGGGCCCGTTCCGGCGTTCGGGGTGGCCCCCCGACAGCCTGTATCCCCGCTCGCCGGCTTGTCCATTGCCCCTGTCGATGCCACGATAGGCTTAGTGGCACAGAGCGACGTCAAGGACGGGCGAACGCCGAGTGCATCGGTGTAAGATCGGCAAATACAAACGATATGTCGCCGCGGCTGATTCGGAGCGTGATGCGAGGGACGAGCATGGAACCGAAGCTGTCGAGCTTTCTGGGCCTGGGCGCCAAGGGATTTCACAGGATCGCCTACGCCGAGTGGGGTACTGCGAGCAACATGCGAAAGCTTCTCTGCGTGCACGGCCTCACGCGCCAAGGACGGGACTTCGACATGCTCGCGAAAGCCCTCGCGGACAGCCACCACGTAGCGTGCCCCGACATTGTCGGACGAGGCCAAAGCGCTTGGCTCGAGGATAAATCGGGTTACAGCTATCCCCAATATTGCGCGGATATGAACGCGCTCATCGGCCGGCTTGGGGGCGAGGCAATCGATTGGGTTGGGACGTCGATGGGCGGGCTCATTGGGATTTTCATGTCCGCACACCCGAATTCCCCAATTGAGCGCCTCGTGCTGAACGATATCGGCCCACTCGTGCCGAAGTCGGGAGTCGAGCGCCTTGCCAAATATGTCGGCAGGGACCCGAGTTTCCAAAACCTCGATCAGGCGGTTGCCTATACGCGCGAGGTTGCAGCGCCTTTCGGCAAGTTGGGCGACGCCGAATGGCTTCATCTCACGATCCACGGCCTGAGGCGCGAGACGAACGGGAACTGGCGGCTTCGCTACGACCCGGCGATCGCGGCACCCCTGCAAGGCGAACTCCAGGACGTGGACCTTTGGTCGTTCTGGGATCGAATTCGCTGCCCGGTCCTCGTCCTTCGCGGCGCGGAGTCAGACCTCCTTCCACCCGATATCGCGAAGGAGATGACACAGCGCGGACCCAAGGCCAAGGTGGTTGAAATTCCAGGGTGCGGTCATGCGCCGGCCCTCATGGCGCCCGAGCAGATCGACATCGTGCGCGGCTTCCTGCTTGGACAAACGTGAAGCCCGTTCGTCACGGAGTTTCAAGATTGCGAGGACTCCGTCGTTTGGCCGTTCAGCCCTTCTTGAGGAGTTTCGCGGCCTCGACACCCAGGTAGGTCAGGATGCCGTCCGCGCCTGCTCGCTTGAAGCCCAGCAAAGATTCGAGGATCACCCGGTCGTTGTCGAGCCACCCGTTCCCGGCCGCCGCCTTGAGCATCGCGTATTCGCCCGACACCTGATAGACGAAAGTCGGGACTTTGAACGCGTCCTTCACGCGCCGGACGATGTCGAGATAGGGCATGCCGGGCTTTACCATCACCATATCCGCACCCTCGGCGAGGTCGAGAGCAACTTCGCGCAACGCCTCGTCGGAATTGGCCGGGTCCATCTGGTAAGTTCGTTTGTCGCCCTTGAGCGCCTTGAGCGAGCCGGTTGCGTCTCGAAATGGCTCGTAGAAAGCCGA
Source organism: Alphaproteobacteria bacterium (assembly GCA_035625915.1). Taxonomy (NCBI): domain Bacteria; kingdom Pseudomonadati; phylum Pseudomonadota; class Alphaproteobacteria; species Alphaproteobacteria bacterium. Next base: position 15,474 of record DASPOR010000119.1, read on the forward strand.
CGCATATTTCGCGGCGTAGGACATGATCCGCACATTCTCGAAGCCAGCACCGTCGAGCGCCGCGCGGATGGCACCCACGCGCCCGTCCATCATGTCGGATGGCGCGATGATGTCGCAGCCCGCCTTCGCCTCGACCAGCGCCTGGCGGCACAGCACCTCGACACTTTCGTCGTTCGTCACATAGCCATCTTTGATCAGCCCATCATGGCCGTGGCTCGTGTAAGGGTCGAGGGCGACATCGCAGAGGACGCCGATATGGGGAAAAGCCTTCTTGACCGCGCGGACCGTCCGGCAAACGAGATTGTCCGGATTGAGGGCCTCACTTCCCCGCTCGTCCTTCAGCTTCGCATCCGTATAGGGAAAGAGAGCAACGCATGGAATGCCGAGTTCAGCCGCCTCGGCAACCGCCTCGACCGCGGCATCGACGGAGAGCCGGTTGACTCCCGGCATAGCAGCCACGGGCTCCCGCAGGCCCTTGCCATCGCGGATGAAGACCGGCCAAATGAGATCGTCGGCGGTGAGCCTGGTCTCGGCGACGAGCCGTCGTGTCCAAGCGTCGACGCGATTGCGGCGCAGGCGCACGCGCGGAAAGGCGCCGTGCGGGACGGCCGGCGCCTCCGCAACACCGACTCGACCGACCACAAGCCGGTCGGCTTTTGGAGGTTTCGTTGTTTCGTTCATAGCCGGAGAATCGCATAGAACGATGCATACTGCCAGGGGGCAGAATGCCGTATGCGGCTTCGTTGACAGGCCATTGCCCCCCGATATGATCGGCGCGGCCGACGCGAGCGGAGACCCACAATGGATTTCGAGCCAAGCGAGGAACAACGGGCCTTCCAGGACATGGCGCGGCAATTCGCTCGGGACGAGTTGGCACCGCATGCCGCGCGTTGGGATGACGAAAAGATCTTCCCCGAGGAGAGTTTGAGAAAGGCGGCAGCACTCGGGTTCGGCGGCATCTATGTTCGCGACGACGTGGGCGGGGCCAACCTCAGCCGGCAGGATGCCGCCATTATCTTCGAGGAACTGGCCGCCGGCTGCACCTCGACCGCCGCCTATATCTCAATTCACAACATGGCGTGCTGGATGATCGACCGTTTCGGCTCCGACGCACAGCGCCGCCGGTGGCTTCCCAAGCTGATGACCATGGATCATTTTGCGAGCTACTGCCTGACAGAGCCCGGGTCGGGATCTGACGCTGCGTCGCTACGCACCCGCGCTGAGCCCAACGGCGGCCATTATGTGCTCGACGGCAGTAAGGCATTCATCTCGGGTGGCGGTCGCAGCGACGTGTATGTCGTCATGGCCCGCACGGGCGGTGCTGGCTCGAGTGGTATTTCGGCTTTTGTGGTCGAGGCCGGCGCGCCGGGTCTCTCCTTCGGCAAGCAGGAAAGAAAGCTTGGCTGGAATTCCCAGCCGACCGCGATGGTGACATTTGCGGATTGCAAGGTGCCGGCCGAGAATCGCCTGGGCGGGGAGGGCGAGGGCTTCAAGATCGCCATGCTTGGCCTCGATGGCGGGCGCCTCAATATCGCCGCTTGTTCGATTGGCGGCGCGCGCGCTTGCCTCGAAGCGGCGCGAGAGCACCTCAGCGTCCGTGAGCAGTTCGGTCGCAAGCTCGCCGAATTCCAGGCGCTTCAGTTCCGATATGCCGACATGGCGACGGAGCTCGAGGCGGCACGACTGATGGTGCGGCGTGCTGCGTGCCTGCTCGATGCCCGTCATCGGGATGCGACGCTTCATTGCGCGATGGCGAAGCGGTTTGCCACAGACGTTGCCTTCACGGTATGCAACGAGTCGCTTCAACTTCATGGCGGATACGGTTATCTCAAGGACTATCCGATTGAGCGATACCTGCGCGATGTGCGTGTGCACCAAATTCTCGAAGGGACGAATGAGATCATGCGCGTGATCATCGCGCGGCGGCTGCTTGGCCAATGAAGGCGGGTGCGATATGAACGCTACCGAGGAAAGCGACGTTGTCCTGTTCGAGCGGCGCGGTGGTCTCGGGCTCATCACCTTCAATCGGCCGGCGGTGCTCAATTCGCTGACCCTCGACATGATGAAGGCATTGGATCCCTTCCTCGATGAGTGGGAGGCCGACCCGAATGTCGGAGCGGTCGTCGTCCAGGGCACCGGCGAGCGGGCATTTTGTGCAGGTGGCGACCTCCGCGCACTCTTCAACTCGCGCAGCAACGGCGATCGCGCCTATCGCTCCAATTTCTATATCGCGGAATACAGTCAGAATCGGCACGTCTTCCGCTACAGGAAACCCTATGTGGCGCTTATCGACGGCATCGTCATGGGTGGCGGGGTAGGGCTGTCGGTGCACGGATCGCACCGTGTCGCGACGGAGCGAACCCTGTTTGCCATGCCGGAGACAGGCATCGGTCTCTTCCCCGACGTCGGAGGCAGCTATTTTCTCCCGCGCCTGCCGGGTGAGCTCGGGATGTATCTGGGCCTCACCGGTGTGCGTCTCAAGGCGCCGGATTTGATTTATGCCGGCATCGCGACGCACTTTGTGCCCAGTGCCGATCTCCCGCGACTAATCGAGGCACTGGCGACGACGGACCCTTCTGCCGGCGAATCGATGGTTGGCCGTACGATTGAGCGCTTTGCAAGGGAACCAGGTCCGGCCTTGCTGACGGAGCATCGCGATGTAATCGATCGATGCTTTGCCAAGGGGTCGGTCGAGTCGATCGTTGCCGCTCTCACGGCCGAAGCAAGCTCGTGGGCTGCCGAGACCGTAAAGACGCTTTCGACCAAATCGCCGACGTCGCTCAAGCTAACATTCCGCGAATTACGCGAGGGTCGGCATCTCGATTTCGAAGCCGCGATGACGATGGAATACAGAATTTGCCAGTTTTGCATGGACGGTCATGATTTCTTCGAGGGCGTGCGCGCCGCAATCCTCGACAAGGACAACGCGCCGAAATGGGATCCACCCACGCTCGCGGGCGTGACGCCGTCGACGCTCGAACAGGCATTCGCGCCCCGCCCGGACGATTTGCATTTCGATTGAAAGCTGCATCGATGTCACGCAAGTCCTAGGAGAGGGAATCGGGAACATGAGCAGGATCGGCTTCATCGGCCTTGGCAACATGGGCGGGCCCATGATGCGCAACCTTTTGAAGGCGGGTCACCAAGTCAAAGCCTTCGATCTTTCGAAGACGCTGCTCGCAAGTGCCAAAGAAGCGGGTGCGGAACTCGCGGCGGATCCGGGCGAGGCGGCCAGCGGGGTGGACGCCGTGATCACGATGCTTCCCGCGGGCCAGCATGTGCGCTCGGTTTACCTGGACGAGCGGGGTGTGCTGTCTAGCGTCGGCCCCAACACGCTTCTTGTGGATTGCTCGACTATTGATGTGGAAAGCGCACGCACGGTTTCCGCCGCTGCGGCGAAGCGGGCGCTCGATATGGTCGATGCGCCCGTATCGGGCGGCGTCGCGGGGGCAGCGGCGGGAACCCTCACGTTCATGGTCGGAGGAAGCGATCGGGCGTTCGCCCGTGCGGAACCCCTACTGAAAGTGATGGGAAAGGCGATCGTGCACGCGGGGCCTTCCGGTAACGGCCAGGCGGCAAAGATTTGCAATAATATGATGCTCGGCATTCAGATGATTTCGGTGGCCGAAGGCTTTGCGCTTGCCGAAAAGTTGGGGCTTTCGGCGGCGAAGCTGTTCGAAATCAGCGCGAAAGCCTCGGGTCAATGTTGGTCGCTTACGAACTATTGCCCGGAGCCGGGCCTTGTGCCGACAGCGCCATCGAACCGCAATTTCCAGCCCGGCTTCACGGCGGCGATGATGCTGAAGGATTTACGCCTCGCCCAGCAGGCGGCGGCATCGGCCGGTGCCGCGACCCCGCTCGGGGCGGAGGCGGCTTCGCTCTTCGCGCTCTTCGCCGGCATGGGGCGCGATGCGCTCGACTTCTCGGCCATAATTCAAATGATAAAGGGAAAGCCTTAACTGCTTTGAGTGCGCATGCCTTCGGTAATCAAAACTTCATCTCCGTTAACCAATCGTTAATCCATTCCGCGCAATCGTAAGATCGCGCAAGCTCAAATTTGGGCTTTACTCGGCGCCCACAGCGGGATGGGTAAGGGTGCCCGTCCTCGAGGCAATGGCCTCGCGGGCCGTTGGATTTGAAGCTATGGGTCGCACGTTCACTGACGATCGTCGAAGGGGAAGCTGGTCGGTTCCGATCCTGTCCCTGCTCGGCATTCTGTTGCTCGTCCTGTTGGTGATCGGCGTCTCGGAACGGCTGCGCGGCCGAAGCGAGCGCTTGGCTCAAGCCGAGCACGACGCGAGTTCTCTCGCCCTTCTCGTTGATCAGCATGTCGAACGAACGTTTGCGGATATCGAGGGCGATTTCGAACGAATTGCCGACAGAGTCCAAGGGAAAAGCTGGGACGAGATCCAGCACTCGCGTGACATATGGCAGTTCGTTGCCAAACTCGCAAAAGAGTCTCCGTTTCTTTATTCGCTTGAACTATACGATTCATTCGACAGGCCGCGTGTTTCGAATGAGAAATTTCCCGCGCCACCCCTTGGGATGATCGAATTCGACTCGAAGAGCCTAAGCGAGCGGTTTGCAAAAGCCTCGGATCGGCTTGTGGTCGGCGGCCTCGTCAAGAATCGCGACAATGCCGGCCGTGTCATGAGCGTGGGCTACGCGATTTTCGGAGACGATGGCGATTTGCGCGGATTTGCCGTGGGCTCCGTAGAGCCTGGGGC
>DASPOR010000120.1 GCA_035625915.1 Alphaproteobacteria bacterium
TGACGATCCGTTCGGCAAGTTGCGAGTTGCTGCGGGCGATGTCGTTCAGGATCTTGCCGAAGGCTTCTTGGGTTGACATGCTGCGTTCGATTTGGAGCGGAAGGCTGGCGGGCACGTCGATTCGTCGAGCCTGGTATCGACGGGGGTAGCGCGTCGCGAACGGTATGCGATCGAGAAAACGCTGCAATGTCTCGCGCGGGAGGGACAGTCCGGCGAAACGCTCCCATTCCGCACCGTCGTCAATCCCCATCTGCTTCTTGAACTGCCGCATCTGCTCGACATTCATCAAGCCGGCATGATTGTCCTTGTGCCCCGCCAGCGGCAGTCCGAAACCCTTGATGGTGTAGGCGATGAAGCAAGTCGGCTCGTCGCTCGCTCCCGCGTGGTCGAAGGCTTCAATGACGGAAGCCATGTCGTGCCCCGCGAGATTGGTCATGAGGGCATGGAGAGCTTCGTCGTCGTGGCTGTCGAGGATCGCGCGGATCGCGGAATTCTTTCCGAGGTCGGTTTCAAGGTGTGCGCGCCACCCCTTTCCACCCTTGAAGCAAAGCGCCGAATAGAGCGAGTTCGGACAAGCGTCGATCCAATCCCTGAGCGCATGTCCACCGGGTTTGGCGAAGGCGGCTTCAAGTCGCTTGCCGAATTTGAGCGTCACAACCCGCCATTTCATTGCGTGGAACAACGTATCGATGCGGGTATAGAGCCGGTCAGCAATGACGTTATCGAGGCTCTGACGGTTGTAGTCGATCACCCACCAAACATTTCGGATGTCGTGCTTCCAGCTCTCGAGCAGTGCTTCGAAGATATTTCCTTCGTCAAGCTCGGCGTCTCCAACGAGGGCGATCATGCGTCCTGGCTTGAGGTCGGCGGGCGACAGCTTCTTGAGCTGCACGTAGTCCTGCACGAGTGAGGCGAAGTTCGTCATGGCGACGCCGAGGCCGACCGAGCCGGTCGAGAAATCCACGTCGTCTTCGTCCTTGGTGCGCGAGGGGTAGGACTGGGCGCCGCCGAGTGCGCGAAACGCCTTCAGGTTCTCGAGGCTCTGGCGTCCCAACAAGTACTGGATCGCGTGAAACACCGGACTGGCATGGGGCTTGACGGCGACCCGATCCTCGGGACGGAGGGCGTGAAAATAGAGCGCCGACATGAGGGTTGCGACCGAGGAAGATGAAGCCTGGTGGCCGCCCACCTTGAGCCCGTCCCGGCTCGGCCGCAAATGATTGGCGTTATGGATGATCCAAGAGGAAAGCCACAGTACTTTACGGTCGAGCTCCCCCAGGCACGCGAGGGTTTCCGCGGAGATTTGCCGACTTGCGGGAGCGACTGAGGAGGTATCCGGCATCGCCTGCGAATATACGATGGCGCGCTGCGCCGGACCAGTCCAGCATCGGGAACAGGCGATCTCGGCAATCGAGGAAGCACGACGCCATCGCCGCCTCGTCGCGGCATCGTGGACAATCTCAGAATTCGGCATGTGCCTGGCGGACACGCCGGGCGACTCTCGCGCGCGACCCCTGGCCGTCTCAACCCGGCCGTCTCAATCGGAACCACGTGTTGGTATCGGGGATCACTCCGTCAGCCGGGCAGTCCCAGCAAGTGCCACTCAGGCGCGGGCGGTCTCAGGCGGAACAAAATTCTGCCCAAACGCCCGGAGTGCGATCGTCCGAGGCCCGGTGACATAGACCGCTCGCCCCGGTCGAGCGATCGACAGCTCATATCGCACATGGGGAATGCCATAGGCATCCGAAAACAGATCAAGGACCTCGGCCGTTTCCACGGTCAGATCCGTCATGACGCGCCGGAAACTTGCGCCCACTTTGACGAATTCGTTCAAGTCGGCTTTCCGTGAAAACATGCTACCGAAAATCTGTGCGCCCATTGCCATCGTGCCCCTGGTCGATAGAGTTTTTGATTGGCACCTTCTCGCCGGTAAGGAAGTATCGCACGACTCGGGGCGAATGCAAATGAAAAGTTCGTCATTACTTTATATATTACATATCAATTATAAATCATTTATAAGAAATACTGTGCTCCTCAATAAATATCTAATATCTAACCTTTGAGCAAAGCACGGACGGGCGCGGCCGCAGCGACTTTGCCTTCGCCCGTATAGGCTTCGTGGTTCGCCTCGATATCGGCTTGGCGATACCGATAGTTCACCATCAGGCCGAATGATTGCGCCATGCCCTTGGACGAACGATCGGCCAACCAATCGAGCTGTTCGATGCGGGCGCCATTGGAGAGATGAAAATGTGCGACCGGGTCCTGTGCTCGGTTGCCGTCCCTTTTGGCCTCGAAAAGGTAGCGCGCGCAGAGCCGCGTGAGCGGGGCTTCGAGCACCTTGGCGATCGCCGGTTTATCGTGCCAGGCAGGCACGCCGAGGAGCGTCGCAAATGCTGAATCGTCGCCAACGCCAATCGGTAGCGTCGCGATCGCCTTGCGTTCGGCCGGATGCAGGATATCGTTCGGCTCCGCCTTGAGTTCGCGCTCGAGCCAGGCGCGGAAACCGGGAATCGGTGAGAGAGTGGCGAAGCCCTTGAGGTTGCGGAACTCACCGGCGAGCACATCGACGACACGTTTGATCAGGAACCCGCCAAAGCTGATGCCCACAAGACCTTTCTGCGCGTTCGAGATCGAATAGAATATCGCGGTATCCGCTTCGTGAGGCTCCTGATGGGGTGCTTGCGGATCGAGCAGGCGGTGGATATCGCCGGCGAGCCCGTTGTGCAGCGCTACTTCAACAAAGATGAGCGGTTCGTCGGGCATTCGCGGATGGAAGTATGCGAAACAGCGCCGATCCGAATCGAGGCGGTTCTTCAGATCGTTCCAGCCGTGGATTTCGTGGACCGCTTCGTAGGCGATGAGCTTCTCGAGCAGGGCCGCAGGAGAGTCCCAGGCGATCCGCCGCAAATCGAGAAAACCCACGTCGAACCACGCGGCCAGGAGGCCCTTGAGGTCAGCCGCCAAACCCTCCAATGCGGGGTCGCTTCGACCGATTGCCAGGAGATCCGCCCGAAGATCGACAAGAAATTTAACACCCTCCGGTAATGCGTTGAATTGGGTGAGTAATTTTATCCGCCTTGGTTCGAGGGCAGCGCGCAGGCGGTGCTCCGCCTTGGATCGTTCCGGTTCGTCTGAGCCGGCCTTTCGGAGGGTCTCGACGGCTTCGTTCACGAGCGGCCGGTCGACGCCAAAGTCGCTCGCCAGGATTTTGAGAAAACGGCGTTTGCCATCTTTATTGAGCGAGAGGTAAGTGCGGCCAAGTACCGCCGCGCGTGCACGCGCCGAAACTTCGCCCCCGCGACTCTCAAGACAGGCCCGCATTTGCACGCGCAAATGTTCGGCCGAATCGTCCTCGAGGCTCGGACCCGCCGCGGGGGCGAAAACGCCGGCTGCGGTTTCGGCGATTTCGTTCCACGCCCCGCGAATGTTGCGCAGCGTGCGGTCGAGCAAGCCCGTTCGCTCAGTCGGTTTCATGACCCGCTCCAGGTCGGGCCGAAGTCTTGAGGCCGCTCCGTCATCGCCGTCGATTTGAGGCGCTGCAACACGGCCGGCAGGGCCTCGGGCAAATCTTCGGCAATCAGGCCCGGCCCAACCACGGCCGCAGACTCGGCATGAAGCCATAGTGCGGCACTCGCGGCCTCGAAAGGCGGCATGCCCTGCGCCAAGAGGCCAAGAACGAAACCGGCGAGCACGTCCCCTGCCCCTGCGGTTCCCAGCTCCGGCGGCGCGTTGTCCTGAATGATGGCTGCACCGCCTGGGTCTGCAACGACGCTATCGCCCCCCTTCAGCACGATAACCGCGCGACTATCGCGTGCTGCGGCGCGCGCGCGGCTCAATTTGTCGCCTTCGAGATCGAAAATCCGCTCGAATTCCCCCTCATGAGGCGTCATGACGCATGGCCCCTTTATCGCGCGAAAAAGTGTGTCGGGCATACCCTCGAACGAACTCAATGCATCGGCGTCCAGAACGCAGGGTCGGCTCGTGGCGAGGGCCGCGAGCACGCGCGCCCGCGTGTCAGCGCCCACCCCGTTTCCGGGACCCAGCAAATATGCATTCTTTCGTCGACTCTCGAGGATTGGCGCGAAGCCCTCAAGCCCACCGAAGGGCTCCGTCAGGAGGCCAGCCATGGCCGATTGAAAGATCGGCTCCGCTTCTGGCGGCGAGGCGACCGTCACAAGCCCCGCGCCGATCCGCAGGGCCCCTCGGGCCGCGAGCTTGGCCGCCCCCGTCATTCGACCTCCGGCGACGACGAGACCGTGCCCACGCCGGTACTTGTGATCGAGGAGTGTCGGCCAGCGATAATCGGCAAGCCATAGCGCCGGATGATTTGCGAAACAAGCAGGCTTGATCTCCTCCAAGACTGCGGCCGGTATGCCGATGTCGGCGAGGACGACCTCGCCGCATAAAATTCGGCCCGGTAGAAGGAGATGCGCGGGTTTCCTGCGAAAGAAGGTCACCGTCAGAACTGCCCTCGGCGCCGCACCAAGCACAGCCCCCGTGTCGCCGTGAAGCCCGCTCGGCACATCGATAGCCACGACCGGCCTGCGCTGTGCATTGAGGGTGTCAACGGTCTCTTTCGCAACGCCGTCGAGCGGACGCGAAAGGCCCGCGCCGAAAAGTGCGTCTATATAGAGGTCAGCACCTTGCAAGCTCGCGGTGCTCAGCGGCTCGATCGAACCGCCCCACTGCCTTGCATGGAATGCGGCATCACCCTTGAGCTTGTCAGGCTCGCCCAACAAGGCAACGCGCACGCGCCACCCTGCGTCCCGCAAGCACTTTGCCACGACGAAACCGTCACCCCCGTTGTTGCCGGGGCCGCAAAGCACAAGAGCGTGCCGTGATGCCGTCCGCGCGATGACAGCGTCCGCGGCCGCCTTACCCGCTGCGGCCATGAGACGCTCGCCCGGCACGCCGCGCGCAATCGCAGCACGGTCGGCGCGTCCCATCTCTTCGACAGTCAGCACCGCATGTCGCCCGGCATCGGCATCGCGCATATCGATGGCGCTTCTCCAGTAAGTCCGACCGCTCCCGCCTTGGGCCGAAGGATTGGACGATGTTAGCCGCTTGCGGGATCGAGGCCAATCGAGCAACGCCATGCGGGGCCGAGGTCACGTGAAACGCAACCGGCGAAGAAAGGTGCGGAAGCCTCGGACGCCGAAGGCACCGCAAACGGCTTTGATCTTCCGCGCGCGCGCCGGGACTGCTAAAGAGCAAGCATCAGGCAGGGAGATCGAAATGATTTACGAAGAACGCACTTATACCCTCAAGCCCGGTGCGGTCGGCCCTTATTTCAAGACCTATGAGGCCGAAGGGCTCGAGATCCAAAAGCGGATACTCGGCAATCTCGTTGGATACTTCCAGACGGAGTTTGGGACGCTTAATCAGGTCGTCCATATCTGGGCCTACGAATCCCTCGACGATCGCGCGCAGCGCAGGGCAAAGCTCTGGCAGGACCCGACCTGGCTGGCTTATGCCCCGAAAAACGTACCCCTTATCGAGCGCATGGAAAGTCGCCTGCTCATCCCCGCATCCTTCTCGCCTCTCAAGTGACGACCGCATTGAGCGGTTCGACGAGCGCTTTGCGGCCGCGATGAACCGGTGTGCACCACTTGTCCTGCTTGGAGCGCTCGCCTTTTCGGCCACGGCACCGTCGATTACGGCCTGGGCTCAGGAATTGCAGGTCACCACCGGCACGGCCACGGTCATCGACGCAAACCATCTCGACGTCGCGGGCAAGCGCTTCAAGCTCTATGGCATCGACGCCCCGGATACCGACGAGACCTGCCAAACGGCCAAAGGGGTTGAATATCCCTGCGGCATCGAAGCGCGCGACGCACTCATGAAACTCGTGGCACCGGGAGAGGTGAGCTGCCTGCCGCGCGGGCCGAACGCGCTCAACGAAACGATGGCGATTTGCACGATCGGCCAGACCGACATCGCCCGTGCCTTGACCGAAGCGGGATGGGCGCTCGCCGACCGCGCGCGCACGCTTTACTACGAGGATCCAGAGTTGACCGCGCGAACGGCCAAGCGCGGTATATGGCAAGGCAAGTTCGTCTCACCCGATGCATGGCGCATCGGCGAGCGCGTTCCGCCGAGCGGCCACGGGGCCGCAATTCCGGAAGTGCCCCAATAATCCGCTGCACGGTGCCGGCAAGGTGCTGAGGTGGGGGAGAAACCGCCGAAAAATCAGAAGGGTAATTCTAATCTGATACGCGCATGCTGCCCGCTGTCGGAGCCGCCGCCGCCGTCGACACCACCTCCGGCGGTACTACATCCTGCGACACATGCGGCGCCGCCGAGGTGAACCGTGAGAAGAAGGGCGGCGAACGCCTTACGGCGCGCGGGCGAGCCTTGAGCGAATAAACCGAGCGATCGCGGCGTCATGCGGCAACGCCGGGCGAGGCCCGGATTTGGGACACGCAAAGAGACTTCGACCACCGGCGACCAAAACCGCCCTCTACCACTCTTAGAGTTCATCTTCATCATTCAGCCGGCTGGTGTGGCGAATATCGGATTCGCCGCACGAATGTCGTATCTACGCACCGAAGCGTTTTCCAAGCAACCGCTGAGGGACGCCGACGGCACGCTCAAGCCCGGTTTCTGCGCTTGGGATTGCCCTTGCCATCCTCGCAGCAAAACCCGCCGAGGGCGCGGCGCCCCGGGTGGGTACTGTAACACGCTATGGTGATTGTTATTGAGGCTTGTTTTAACCGGGCCGCACCCTCGGTTCAGCCGGCGAGCACTCGGACGATCGAAGAGCCGTAGAAAATGATGCAGCTCGCGGCCAGAACAACGGCGCCGATCTGCTCAGCTCGGGTCCATCTCTTCCAATCTGACTTCTTACGACGCATCGGCCGCCTCAAAAAGGTCTCGTTCGATCGATCCAATCTCGCGCCCATGCGCCGCTCAGCGCGGGCCAGGGCTATGCGATGAATCTAAGCAACGACGCGCTTGCCAGGTATGATATGGATCACACGTCAAGAGACTATGAAGAAACGACCGCGTTCAGGGCCATCTCAGCGCAAAAATGGGCCGGCACAGGACGGTTTCCCGCCTCCGCTGTCACCGACCCCCATAAAGGTATTTCTCGTTAAAGCAGATTGCGTAACCGTTGTCCCATGCTTGGCGATAGCTGGCGTCTTTTGAGTAGCGAGGGTCGTCTTTCGCTGCATAGGTGCTGACGGTGCCGCCGGTGTCGGCCTGGCCTGCGCGGCAACCGTTCCAATAGGCCTCATCGGCGGGCGTTTGCGGAGCACATGCGGCAATCGATGACGCCGCGATCGTGAGTGCGACACGGGTGCTGAAGCGTCCGCCCATGCGAACCTCCTGCGTCAAATGCTCCGAGGCGGCCCCCGAACGCCGACGAACCCGGCCGCGACCTCGCATTCAGGCATTCGGGTATTCCTTCAACAGGGCGTCATACTCCCCGATCGCGCGTTTCAGCCTCGCGACAATGGCTTTTCGGGCTTCCTCGGACAGTCCCGCATGCGGAAGGACCGGATCGGCCTCGAGCGCCTTGATTTGGCGCTTGAGTGCGGCGCGCGCCTGTACCCAGTCGGCCGCAAGTTCTTGGAGTGTCACCATGCTTCCGTCTCCGTTGCCTGCAAAGCGGTTGAAAACAGCGAAATCGGCGAGAGACGTCTCGATTCCACTAAGCTTCGCGCAATTTGCCGCGCGTCACGAGCACCAAGAAATCGCCCTATATATTTGAGTATAGCT